>JAZOVI010000095.1:0-4555 GCA_045658625.1 Faecousia sp. | reverse complement strand
GTGGAGTTTTTCTTTAACCGTGGAAAGAAAATCCTGTAAGCTCTGCTCCGGCACCTCGCCACAACGGAGCATATTCCAATGATTTCCTGCCACAGGAATAATGTTTGTCAGACCCAAAGTTTCTGCCAGTACGTCATTGACACCGCCCTCGGCACTGTCTAAATTGGTATGTGCGCAGAAATGGCTGATGCCATTTTGCACAAGGATCATAAGCCCCCGGGTAATGGCCGCATCGTCTGTTATCATAGGCAGCGGACGGAAGATTAAAGGGTGATGTGTCAGCAGAAGATCTGCGCCCCAATCGGCTGCTTCTTTGCACACGTGCTCAAAGGGATCAAGAGCGACCATAATCTTCTTGATCTCAGCATTACGGCTTCCGCAGTTAAGGCCGATATTGTCCCAATCCTGCTTAAGTTCAGGGGGGCAGAAGGTTGCCATATAATTTATAATGTCCTGTACAATCACCATAAGGTTTCCTCCAATTTCTGAAGCTCCCGGAGAGCCTCCAATTCGGTTGTATCCGCATTTTCACCCTTGCCGGTAACAGATAGCGCCAATCCGCCAATGATTCGGGACAGGTATTCTTTTGCCTCCGGTGAGGGATTGGCAGCAAGGGCAGGGGAGAAGTAAAGCTGACCTGCATTTTGGGGCACAAAGCCACCACGGCAGACCTCCATTACGGTATATACAAACCGTCCGTCTTTTACGGCCCATTCCCGTGCAATATCCCAGCCGGTTTGCCATAAATATTCTCGGAGCATAGGTGTTTTGCTTTGACATTGGAGAATCAGTCGATACTGCGTGTCTTTCAGCCAAGCCGCATCCTCCAAGATGGAAACTATCGTATCCGCTCCCATTCCGGCGCAGATCATCGTGTCAAAATCCCGAGGGATATTTCGAACACCAGGCGATAAATGAAAGGAAATTCTGTCAGAGATACCGTATTTCTCTCCATTTCTCACAGCGCTTGCCAAAGGGCCTGGATTAATGTCAGAGGCGAAAACGAAGGAAGCAATATTCTTTTTTAGTAAATAAATGCCCAAATATCCGTGATCGCAGCCTACATCCGCAACGCGGTCTCCGGGACTCACAAAATCGGCACAGGCAAGCAGCCGGGGAGAAAGCTTAATTTCCATACCTATTCACTCTTCACGATTATTTATAACATAAAATATGCCATCCCGGCAAAACGGGATGGCACAGCCGGTTTTAGTTCTGGGCCTTTGTAGCCTGGTCAGCTTCATAAGCCTCCAGGAAATGGTTCAGCTGGTTGAGGAAAGGCTCACACTCGATGCCGTGAACCATGCAAGCTTCCTCTACGGTCTCACCACGGGAAGAGGGGCAACCTAAGCAGTGCATACCGATGGCAAAGAACAGGGGAGCAGCCTGGGGCGCGATGTGCAGCACATCACCGATGATAGTACCTTTTTCAATCTTAACAGCCATAAAATGACCTCCTGTAACAATTATCTCGGTTATTATAACCCCAGTAAGTACAAAAAACAAGAGGGAAAATGCTTGTAAGCATAATTTCTAAAAAAAATTTACATTTTTCAAATAAAAGTACTTGCATTTTGGGAAGTTCTGTGCTATCATATCCAAGCGCTTGAGAAAAGTGTTATGCGCCGATAGCTCAGTTGGATAGAGTGACTGGCTACGAACCAGTAGGTCGGGGGTTCGAGTCCCTTTCGGCGTACCAAAAAATGAAGGACACCAAATGGTGTCCTTTATTTTTTTACGTCAAAGGGACTCGAAGATCTAAAATGCAATATGCCGGTGGCATATTGCTGCCCCCAGTGCAAACACTGGGGGCTACCTTGATTGATGAGTCCCTTTCGGCGTACCGCCAAGCTTTGCTTGGCAAATGTAGATGAGTCCCTGTTGCGGTGCCCGAAAAAATCATCGGGCTTTCGCTTTTCCTTGGTTTTTTCGACCGCTGCCACTCGCTCTGCTCCCTTCATCCGCCACCGGCGGCGGTCGCATCGCTCCTCCTTTCGGCATCTTCAATTCCATAAGTCAAAATTGCAAGAGCCCTTTCGGCGGACCACCAACCAGCAGTTGACAGTAATCAACCTACCATTTCTTGACATCCCTTTCTATCGTTGCTACAATGACAAAAAACTTTATCGGAGAAGCGCAATGAAAAGAAAATTATGGAATAAAGACTATATTCTCCTTTTGCAGGGCAGCGCGGTCAGCACCATTGGCGACCTGATGTACAGTGTGGCTATCGGCTACTGGGTCTATGAGCAGACCGGCTCTAATAGCCTTATGGGCATTATGTCCTCCATCTCTATGTTTGTTACCATGTTCCTTTCTCCTTTTACCGGCAGCATTGTAGATAAATGTAATCGTAAGTGGGTGCTTGTCGGTATGGACTTGATGCAGAGCGCGGTTATGTTGACCGTTGGTGTTCTTGCCTATATGGGCAAGCTCAATGTTCCCGGTGTGCTGATTGCGGCATTCTTGGCGGCTATGGGCAGTGTTTTTTATTCCCCTGCATCCGGCACACTGATGCTCGATATTATTCCCCGGGATGATATGACACGGGGACAATCCATATTTTCCGGCATAAATGCGGCTATCAATATGGTGGGAACGGCGTTCAGCGGCCTGATGGTGGCATTTTTCGGTGTGCCGCTGATTGTGATTATCAATGGCCTTAGTAACCTTTATTCTGCCATTTCGGAGATGTTTATACATGTCCCCAAAACGGTACAGCAGGGAGAAACGGTATCTGTAAAGACTGTGTTGCGGGACTCCAAGGTTGCAGTTAAGACTATTTTTGAAGAACCCTGTCTACGGCTGTTTGTACCGTTTGCATTGCTCCTTAATCTCATCAGCGCGGGATCAATGACCTTAGCGTTACCGTTTTGTCTGGAAAAAGGCTTTTCTGTGGATATGTACGGCTATCTTATGTCCGTATGTACGGCGGCATATTTGGTTGGCGCAGTGTTACTGGGTGCATTAAAGCTAAGCCCCAAAACCCGTTTTTGGGTTATGGCGATAGGCTTTTCCTGCTCGGAAGTATTTTTAGGATTTGCGTATTTGTCTGGTCAATTCCTGCCCCTGTGCGTTTTTGCATTTCTTGGATTTATCCTTAATTGCGTAGGAAATACCGTTTTCAATGCCTCTTTAATGCTGGCGCTGCCGGAGGAAAACAGAGGCGCAATTTTGGGAGTTATCCAATCGGCTTCTGTTGGTGGATCGGCGCTGTCTGCAGTGATTTACGGATTCTTGGGCGATGTATTCCCTCTATATCTGGTGTTTACAGCGGGTTGCCTGCTTTCCCTTGCACCAATGCTCTATCTATGCTTCCATCCCAGAACGAAGGAATTTGTTCTAAACCATTAAAGTCAAAACCTCCGGCTAAGTGAAGTTGTAAGATAAAGGTAGACACATGGAAAACCACCATGTTGTCTACCTTTTCTTTATGCTAAAATGTAGTTGGAGGTGGTAATAGTGAAGAAAGGTCAGACCAGACGTGTATGGACACCGGAGCAAAAGGCTGAGATTGTCCATAAGCATCTGAATAATCATATCTCGGTAAGAACTTTGGAAAAGGAGTATCATGCAGATCGCAGCATGATCTGTAAATGGGTGAAAAAATATATCGCAGAAGGAGAAGGTTCCTTCGTCCATAAAGGACATCCTGGAAACCCATTTGCAGCACTTCATGTTAGCAAGAATCTTCCCGAAGTAGAACGGTTGCGCTTAATGGTCGCCAAACTAGAAATTGGAAATGAGAGATTAAAAAAAGGATACTTGGTGAAAGGAGTTGGTGCAACCAAGGAGTTCGTTACTGGCAGAGAAAAGAATTCGAAGTCATCGATACACTTAGATCCAGATATCCTGTAAACTTTCTTTGTAACGTCATGGGTGTAAACCGATCTGGTTACTACAAATGGAGAAAACGCAAAGGAAAGCATAATAGATACGAGCAAGATAGGATTTTGCTAACACAGCTGTTAGAAACAGAACACAAAAAATATCCTTCTCATGGATATCATCGTCTTGCTGACGATGTATTTGCTGAAACTGGTTGGATATTTTCCCATAATCTGGCACATAAGTGCTGTAAGGCTGCCGGCATTCATTCCAAAGCAAGAAAGTACAGATATAAGAAGCCGGGAGAAGAAAACGTAAAGTTTCCAAACGAAGTCAAGGGGAACTGGAATGCAACGAGGCCATTAGAGATCGTAGTATCAGACATGACCATATTCAAACATAAAGGTGTACCATGGGAATGGACACTTCTGCTGGATACTTTTAATAATGAGATACTGGCACACCAAGCAACGCCTATTCCTGGCAGCAACAAACCTTATTACCATTGTCTAGAACAACTAAAGCTGCTTATAGGAAAGAAAGAGGAGCAGACCCCCCAGGTAGTCTTCCACACCGACCAGGGTTCTGTCTACTCCTCACGGGCTTTTTGCCAGGCCCATGAACATTATAACATACTTCGGTCAATGTCGCGAGAGGGAACTCCAACAGATAATCCAATAATTGAAGCATTAAACGGATGGATGAAAGAAGAACTCTACCTTGACTT
>JAZOVI010000094.1:0-4817 GCA_045658625.1 Faecousia sp. | reverse complement strand
TTTGGGGCAGATTATTTTCTAAAAGACCTTGGGTCATCCTTTGGTTCCTTTACTTTCTTTCATCTTGTTCCGCAGCGCCAGCAAATCTTCATCTGTAGCCACTGCGGCCGCCTGCTTTTCGTACAGGATGATCTTTACGCAGTCCAAATATGCGTCCTCGCTGCCAGGCTCACTATGGCGCTGCATAATGCCGGCAATGTGGCCCATTTCCTCAGCTGTCAAATCAGCGATCACGCCTAAAGATACCTCTAAGCCCCGGTCATAGCGACCTTTCAGCTGGTCAAAGACATTGCCCAGCAGAGCCACGGAGAAATCCTGGCCGGAAAGGTTCGGCGCAGTTGCCAGCAGCGTTGGCTGCCGTAAAGCTTTGCCGATGATAGCTTCTTCTGCCATAGCGGATTTCATATTTTGATACCGGATAGACCGGATTTTCGGCTGCAATGCCTGGGCCGGTGCAAGATCGATCTTTTCCTGCTGTTTCTTTTCCCGGGCAAGGCGACGCTTGAAGGCCTTATTTACCTCCAGCTTCATAGCCTCCGGGGTAATGCCCGCTGCCTCCGCCACACGGGTGCCATAGACTTCCCGTTTTACGGAGCTATCCAATGTGCAAAGCAGCTCTGCCGCCTCCTGCACATAGCGGATTTTCTGGTCATCCTCTTTCAGGTCATACTTAGAAGCGATTGCCCCAAGCTGATATTCCACCCGGTTGGAGGACTCTTCCAACAGAAGCCGGAAGGCATCGGGACCGAACTTGTGCAAAAACTCGTCGGGGTCTTTGGCATCCCGCATTTTCAGCACTTTTACACGGATGCCCGCCTTTTCCAGCATGGGAATGGCCCGTTTTGCCGCCCGCTGGCCGGCTTCGTCGCCGTCGTAAGTCAGCACCACCTGCTCGGTATAGCGGCTCAGCAGCGCTGCGTGTTCCTCTGTAAGAGATGTACCCAAGGAAGCCACCGCGCAGTCAAAGCCGTACTGATGGAGGGTGATGACGTCGATATTGCCCTCAACCAGGATGAGGAAGCCCTGCTTGCTCTTTTTGGCAAGATTCAGGCCGAATAAATTCTTTCGCTTATTGAAAATAATGGTCTCGGAAGTATTTAAGTACTTAGGCGTGCTGTTATCCAGCACACGACCACCAAAGCCGATCACATTGCCCCGAACGTCAATAATCGGGAACATCACCCGGTTGCGGAAGCGGTCATAAATACGACCATTCTTTTCACCTACCAGGTCTGCATCCCGCAGTTCCTGATCGGTGTACCCCTTTTTCCGCATAGCATCCACCAAGGCGTTCCAGGAGTCCGGCGCATAGCCTACGCCAAACTGGGTCAGGATGCTCTTGCTTAAACCTCGTTTCTGCACATACTGGAGACCTTGCGCTCCCACAGGGGCATAAAGCTGGCTGTGGAAGAAACGGGCCGCTTCTTTATTCAGCGCCCACAACCGTTCCTGCTGGCGGTAACGGCTCTGGTACTGCTCGTCCTCCGGTACTTCCATACCGGCCCGCTTTGCCAGGGCGCGAACCGCATCGGGGTAAGTCAGCCCCTCTACTTCCATCATAAAGTTAATGGCGCCGCCACCCTTATGGCAGCCGAAGCAGTAGTAAATACCCTTATCGGGCGCCACAGAAAAAGAGGCAGTCTTTTCTCCGTGGAAGGGGCAAAGGCCGAACATATTTGCGCCGGAGCGCCGCAGAGTCACATACTGGCCTACCACATCCTCAATAGGATTGCGGGCAATCAGTTCATCAATAAATGCTGCAGGAAATGCCACGAAAAACCGCCTCCTTTCTGAAAAATTCTATTTTTGTTTTTTCGATCTTTTATTATAGCATAAAATTACCGGACATGCCACCCCATTGGGATAAAAAGTTCCGTATATTTATCGACAGCAAATTTATCGGTCATACCGGCAATATAATCGCAGATCGTACGCCGCATACCGTCCAAAGAGATCTGGGGCTGAAAATCAATGGGCAGCCGGTCGGGGTTTTCCTCATAGAACCGGAAAAGCCACTGAAGCATATCCTGGGCCTTACCCTCTTCACCCTTTGCCACAGGGTTGCGGTAGACCCGTTCAAAGAGAAATGCCCGCAGATCCCACAGCGCCCGCCCCACGTGATGGGACATAACGATCTCATTGGCATCCCAAGAGTTTTCGATCATATCGCACACCAGGGTGTTCAGGCGCATACTGTGACTATCGCCCAGCACTTTGGAAATAGACCGGGGAATATCTTCATTGCGGAGAATACCTGCCCGCACCGCATCGTCAATATCGTGATTAACATAAGCAATCCGGTCTGCGTGACGGATGATCTGTCCTTCCAGGGTCTCCGGAACCCGAGAACCGGTATGACCCAAAATGCCCATCCGTACCTCATAAGTCAGGTTCAGGCCCTCACCGCCCTTTTCCAGCAAATCCACCACACGGAGGCTCTGCTCATTGTGGCGGAAGCCTTCCTCGCCCATCATCTCGGAAAGCGCCCGTTCTCCGGCGTGGCCGAAGGGGGTATGCCCCAGATCGTGACCCATAGCGATGGCCTCGGCCAGATCTTCATTCAGACCCAACGCCCGACAAATGGTACGACCTACCCGGGCAACCTCCAAAGTGTGGGTCATGCGGGTGCGGTAATGGTCGCCCTCGGGGCGAAGAAATACCTGGGTCTTATGCATTAGGCGGCGGAAAGATTTGCAATGGACGATCCGATCCGCATCCCGCTGATAGCAGGTCCGCACATCGTCTATTTCGTCCTCCTCCGGGCGGACTCTTCCCGCAGTTTCGTCAGAAAATGCCGCTTTTTCCCGCAGGCGCAAATGCTCCTGCCGCTCCAATTCTTCACGAAAAGTCATAGTTTTCACCTCAAACCGGGAATGCCCGGTATTCCTGCCCGATTTCCATTGTTTCCACCGTACCGGCAGTCATATCCCGAAGCCGATCAGTAAATGGCTGGGCCTGGGCCTCGGCAAACAGGGCTTCAATCTCCACATCTGCGCCAAACTGGGTATCCCGGATGATGCCCCCAAAGGCCTCAATCTCCAATTTTACCCGTTCATAGTAAGTATAAGGAATGGGAATGTACAGTGCTGTCCAAACCCGCTTCATGGCCTTGCCTGCGGCATCCACCGCAATTTTTGCGCCTTTTGTGTAAGCCCGGACCAGGCCGCCTGCGCCCAGCAGCGTACCGCCAAAATATCGGGTAACAACGCAAACGATATTAAAAAGCCCCTCTTTTTGCAAAACCTGGACCATAGGCATACCTGCCGTGCCGCCGGGTTCTCCGTCATCGGAAAACCGCACCGCGCCGTCACGGATCACATAGGCCCAGCAGTTGTGGGTGGCATCGTAGTGCTGCTTTTTCATTTCCTGAATTTTCTGCAGCGCCTCTTCCTCTGTTTCCACCAACCACACTCTGCCGATAAACCGGGACTTTTTTTCTACAAATTCTGCCTCGCCAAAGCCGCAAGGCACCAGATATTCGTCCATATCAGTGCTCCTTCGTGATATAGCCGCTCAGCTTGCCGTAGAGCACCGGGTCAACGACCGCTTCCACTTCCATACCATCCTGGGTATACTCCACCTGCTTAACTTGGGCGGAAGAATGGAGAGTGTCCAGCATTGCGCCCATGGAATAGGGCAGCAAAATGGTAATATGGTGCAAACTGTGACCCAAAGCCTCTTCGATGGCCTTACAGAGGGCATCCATTCCGAAGCCGTGCTTTGCGGAGATCTTCACCACATCCCGACCAACGGGAATATCCTCGGCAGAAACCAAATCCGCCTTATTATAACAGGAAAGGACCGGTGTGCCGGGCTTGGAAAGCTTACTGATCAGCTTTTCCACAACCTCGATATGCTCCTGGCGATCCGGATCGGAGGCATCGATGACATGAAGCAGCAAATCTGCATACTCCAGTTCCTCCAGCGTTGCCCGGAAGGCATCTACCAGATGGTGGGGCAGCTTTGCAATAAAACCAACGGTGTCAGAGAGGATTACATCCAAATTATCCGACACAGAGAGCTGCCGAGAGGTAGTATCCAGAGTATCAAACAGCCGGTTATTTGCGGGAATGCCCGCGCCGGTCAGCTGATTTAAAAGAGTAGATTTGCCTGCATTGGTGTAGCCAACGATAGCCACCACAGGCACAGAATTTTTCTGCCGCCGCTGGCGCTGGACAGACCGCACCTGCCGCACCTGCGCCAGTTCATCCTGTAACCGAGAAATCCGCTCCCGGATATGCCGGCGGTCGGACTCCAGTTTGGTTTCACCGGGGCCACGGGTGCCAATACCGCCGCCCTGGCGGGAAAGGCTCTTACCCATACCGGAAAGTCTCGGCAGTAAATACTTATACTGGGCAAGCTCTACCTGCAGCTTACCTTCTTTTGTCTTGGCCCGCTGAGCGAAAATATCTAAGATCAGGGCGCTGCGATCAAGTACCGTAACACCCAAAATTTCCTCCAACGCCCGGATATTGCCTGGAGAAAGCTCGTTATCAAATACCGCCATTGTTGCCTCGGTAGCTTCAATGAGCATTCTCACCTCCTGAGCTTTGCCCTCACCGATAAAACTGTGGGCATCAGGGGTGTGGCGGTTTTGGAGGATTTTGCCTGTGCAAAAACCGCCGGCGGTCTCCAGCAGAGCCTCCAGCTCTTCCAGTGTCTCGTCGGTTGCATTTTGTTCCTTTGTAAAACAGTCGGCGCTAAGGCCAACCAGCACAGCCCGCTCCTGCACAGCCCGATCAAAAGTCTCCTGCATAGGGCATATTTCCTCCCATCATACCAATTTTATATAGTATATCACATTTTCCCCTGCTTTC
>JAZOVI010000093.1:0-11908 GCA_045658625.1 Faecousia sp. | reverse complement strand
TTAGTTATAGTAAAAGTTAAAGTAACAGTAAAAGTAAAAGTTATAGTAAAAATCATAGATAAATCAAAAGCAAAAGCAAAAGTAACAGTAATAGTAAAGATATTATAATGTGTTTTGGATTGTGGAAAAGCTGGGAAAAGGCCTGTGGATAAGTCAAAAGTTTCCCGCAGGTTCTCTGAGGGGTGGAAAAAGCCCCCCTTGTGTAAAGGGAGGCTTTGGTGCAGTTATTATTGAGGGCTTGTACCAGGAGATTGCCACGTCGCTTCGCTCCTCGCAATGACAACCAATAATAGTTTATTATCAATTGTCAATTGTCAATTGTCAACTGTCAATTATATCTTATCCGGCAGGTTGGTGATCATATCCTGGAGGTGTTCGGTGATGCCCATTTCTACCGGGATGAATTTACCGTCTTTATATTCAACTTTGGAGATGGAAGCATTGGGAAGCCAGGCAGTATCTTGCATATCCTCTACGCCGCCGGTGAGCCAGCAGTTGAGCATTGCCCGGATGGGAACGGCGTGGCTGGCAATGACGATGGTTTCGCCTGGATGAGCCTTTACAATTTCCTCAACCGCTTTCGTCGTCCGGTTGGCAATCTCCCGGATGGATTCGCCGCCGGTGGGACGGGCATTGCCGATGTCGTTTCGCCAAAGGGCATAATCGGCAGGGTACATATATTGTAATTCGGCAAACTTCTCCCCTTCCCACTTGCCGCCATAAATTTCCCGGAAAGCGGCATTCTTCTCTACAGGAACACGGCTGATTTTAGATAGTGGCAAGGCGGTCTCATATGCCCGGGACAGGTCGGAAGCATAAATGCGGTCAATATGCTTGCCCAGGAAGAAGCTTGCGATAGCGGCTGCCTGGCGGCGGCCCAGGTCGGTAAGCTGGGCATCCAGCTGGCCGGTAAAGGTTTTATCTACATTTGATGTACTCTCACCGTGTCGAATCAGGTAAATAATCATAGCTATCCTCTTTTCTCCGTTTTTATCATTATAGCACATTTCCGCCATTGGGTACAGGAAATTTTCATAAAATTTAGTCCCGGTCGCATACTGGTAGCAGGAGGCGAAAAATATGTGTACAGCCATTTCTTTTTTATCGAATAACCACTATTTCGGGCGGAATTTGGACCTATCCTATCACTATCAGGAGCAGGTGGTTGTGGCGCCCCGGAACTTTCCACTGGCGGGAATGGATAAGCACCCGGCTATCATCGGGATGGCAACGGTGGCAAAGGGCTATCCCCTGTTTTACGAAGGCACTAACGAATACGGCCTGAGCGTGGCAGCCCTTAATTTCCCGGGAAATGCTGTCTATCATAAGGATATTCCGGATAAGAAAGCAATCCCATCCTATGATTTTATCTGCTTTCTGCTGACCCGGTGCAAAAATGCTGGGGAGGCAAAGGAACTGCTCCAAAATGCGGTAATAACCGATGAGGCATTTGGAGATGGATTTCCGACCTCTCCCCTGCATTGGCTGATTGCCGACCGGGATAAGGCTTTGGTTGCGGAGTCTATGGCAGACGGGCTTCACCTATGGGATAATCCCGTGGGGGTTTTGACAAACAACCCACCCTTCGACCGGATGCTGGATATTCTCACCCTTTATATGGGGCTTTCCCCGGAGGAAGCGGAGAATCATTTTGCCCCAAACCTGCCCCTTTCGCCCTTTACCCGTGGGCTGGGGGCCTTCGGACTGCCCGGGGATTTTTCCTCCCTCTCCCGGTTTGTCCGCAGCGCCTTTGTACTTCACCACAGTCTGCCCGGCGAGGAGATGGAAAGTGTCAGTCGGTTTTTTAACATTTTAGAGGTGGCCATGCAGCCGGAGGGCTGTGTAATGGACGGGGGCAAATATCAGAAAACCCTTTATTCCTGCTGCTGCAATACGGATAAGGGCATCTATTATTACTGCACCCACGGTAACCGCCAGATAACCGCCGTGGATATGCACAAGGAGGATTTGGAGGGCAACCGGCTTTCTCTGTTTCCTTTGGTATCTGAACAACAAATAAGATGGGAGCAGTAAAAAGCCTCCCCTGTGTAAGGGGAGGTGGCAAAAATCTTTGATTTTTGACGGAGGGGTTGTTATCTAACGAAATATTACAATCCCTCAGTCAGCTTCGCTGACAGCTCCCTTTACACAAGGGAGCCTTATCCGCTCGGGAGGTTCTAATCAAATCATTTCAAATGCTTCTGTTTTATCAATGCCCAGCACAAAGGCAAATTCGGAAGCTAAGAGCATTTCCGCATCCTTGAGGAAGTTGGCATCATTTACATGAAATTTCCGACCAATCTCAAATTGCTCCTGCCTATGCTGACGCAGCCGACGCACCATAAAGAACATCACCTGCGGTTCGCAGTTGCCCATAAGCTCCCGATAGCGGAGCCGTCGGCGGCCTTCCTCGTCGATCCATGCACCCTCGCCACCGGATTCTACCATGGCAAGCAGCTCCTCCCGGGTCAGGGGCAGGCGCATCTTGCCCACAGCCACCGCATTATGTACCGGAATATAATACCGGGCGCCCGGACGGGATAAAGGCTCCAGGGCATAGTACTGCACGGCCTTATGGTCTATCTTTTTCTCTTCGATGTCCACAATCTGACAGACGCCATGGCTGCCATAGACGACATATTGGCTCAGCTGGTACATTGGTTCTCCTTGCCCCTCTCTTGTATCTTACGTGCTGATTATATCACAATCCGATGATTATTTCATATAGGCAAAACGACGAAATTTTACTTTGTCATTTTCTCCTGCTTTACCTTATGGGCGATAATATGCCGGGAGGCAAGCTCTGCGTAAATATCTTCCACGGAAATGCCCATCTGCACCATTAGCACCATCACGTGGTAGCACAGGTCCGCGATTTCGTAAATGGTCTCTTTTTTGTCATCTGCCTTGCCGGCGATAATGACCTCGGTGCACTCCTCGCCTACCTTTTTGAGGATCTTGTCGATGCCCTTCTGGAAGAGGTAGGTGGTGTACGAACCCTCGGGAAGCTCAGCCTTTCTTCCCTCTAAGAGGGCGTAGAGACCTTTCAGGGAGAAGCGTTCCGATGTGCCGAGAATATCATTGTGGAAACAGCTTTCTGCCCCTGTGTGGCAGGCAGGGCCGTCCTTGGTTACCCGGACAGTAAGGGCATCAAAGTCGCAGTCGGCGGTGATGGAGACGATGTGCTGGTAGTTACCGCTGGTCTCCCCTTTTCGCCAAAGCTCCTGCCGGGGACGGCTCCAGAAGCAGGTATTGCCCTCTTTTATAGAGATTTCCAGGCTTTCTTTATTCATATAGGCAAGGGTCAGTACCTCTCCGCTTTGGTTATCCACCACGATGGCGGGGATCAACCCTTTTTCGTCGAATTTCAGTTTCTCAATCATCTTCATAACCTCACAAAAATATCGTTTTCCCGGAGAACTTGCTTGAGTTCCGGTATTTTCACCGTTCCGAAGTGAAAAATAGAAGCAGCTAAGCCCGCATCCACTTTCGGCAGAGTCTTAAACAGGGTAATAAAATCTTCTATACAGCCGGCTCCCCCGGATGCAATCACAGGCACATCCACTTTGTTGCTGACGGCCTCCAGCAGGGGTAAATCGAAGCCTTTTTTAACGCCGTCGGTGTCAATGGAGTTGACAACCACCTCGCCGGCGCCACACTCCACACACCTGCAGATCCAGTCAATCGCTTCCATACCGGTATTCTCCCGACCGCCTTTGGAAAAGACCCGGAAAACACCGTCCACCCGCTTCACATCCACAGAAAGTACCACACACTGGTCGCCGTACCGCTGGGCAGCTTCCCGTACTAAATCGGGATTGTGGATGGCGCCGGAATTGACGCTGACCTTATCCGCACCGGCTTTCAGCACCCGGTCAAAATCCTCCAAGGTGTTAATGCCGCCGCCAACCGTCAGGGGGATGAAAATCTCAGAAGCTACCTGGGTCAGGATGTCCGTAAAGAGCTTGCGGCCCTCAAAGGAGGCGGTGATGTCGTAAAACACCAGTTCATCTGCGCCGCAGTCGCTATAAAGCCTTGCCAGCTCCACCGGGGAGGCAACATCTGCAAGACCCTCAAAATTTGTTCCCTTGACCACCCGACCGTTCTTTACGTCCAGGCAGGGAATAATCCGTTTTGTTATCATTTGGCTACCTCAATGGCTTCCTTCAGGTCAATGGCGCCGGTATAGTAGGCTTTGCCGATGATAGCGCCGTACAGGTTCATTTGGCGAAGCGCCTGAATGTCCGAAATGTCGGACACACCGCCGGAGGCGATGATCTGTATCTGATAGGTTTGGGACAGTCTCCGATACAGTTCCCGGTTGGTGCCCTGCATGGCTCCGTCCCGGGAGATGTCGGTGCAGATGACGGTAGATACGCCTAATTCTTGAAGCTGAGTAAAGAAAGCGTCAGCGGTGTAGGCAGAATTCTCCGTCCAGCCCTTGATGGCGACGAAGCCGTCCTTCAAATCCACGCCGACCGCGATTTTGTCGCCGTATTTGCTGACAGCTTCCTGCAAGAATGCCGGGTTCTCTACTGCGGCTGTGCCTAAAATCACCCGGTTAACACCGGCAGAAAGATAGGTGTCTATGGTTTGCATATTCCGGATGCCGCCGCCGACTTCTACGAACATATCCGTTTTGGCGATGATTTTCCGGATGGTTTCCAGATTGGGGGTCAGGCCTGTCTTTGCGCCCTCCAGGTCAACCAGGTGGAGGTATTTCGCCCCGGCCCGGCAGAAATCCTCTGCAACAGCCGTGGGGTCGTCGTTATAGACGGTCATTTGGGCATAGTCGCCTTTATAGAGCCGGACTGCCTTGCCGCCGTACAGGTCGATGGCAGGAAAAATATGCATAGCTTACACCTCGCAAAATGCCTTTAGTATGTTAAGACCCACCTGCCCGCTCTTTTCCGGGTGGAACTGGCAGCCGTAGATGTTCTCTTTTTCCACGGAAGCGGTCAGCTTCGCGCCGTATTCCGAGACGGATGCCACAGAGTCCTGACAGTCGGTGGCAAAATAGGAATGGACAAAATAGACGTAATCTCCCTCTTTGATATGGGCAAAGAGCCGGGAATTTTTCGTAAACTCCAGCTTGTTCCAGCCCATATGGGGAACTTTCAGTTCTTCGGGAATCAGGCCTGCCATCGGCACGACGCTTCCTTTGAGCAATCCCAAACCGGGGTGCTCGCCGTACTCAAAGCTCTTTTCAAAAAGAAGCTGCATACCCAGGCAAATGCCCATTACCGGCTTGCCGGCAGAAACCTGCTCTTTCAGGTACTCCCCTAAGCCGCTATTTTGGAGCTTCTCTGCCGCATCGGCAAATGCGCCTACACCAGGCAGCACCAGCCGGTCAGCTTGGGAGAGAATTTCGGGGTCATCGGAGACAACCACCCTCTCCCCGATTCGCTCAAAGGCGCATCGGAGGGAAAAGAGGTTGCCTACGCCGTAATCAATAATTCCAACCATCACAGCACACCCTTTGTTGACGGAATTTCCCCGCAGAGCTGGGGATCAATAGCAACCGCCGCTTTCAGGGACCGGGCGACGGACTTAAAGGCGCCCTCGGCAATGTGATGGGAATTTTTGCCTGCCATTTTGAAAATATGCAGGCTCATCGGACACTGACGGACAAAGGCAAGGAAGAATTCCTCCACCAGCTCCGTATCGAATGTACCGATTTTCTGGGTGGGAATGTCCAGCTTGTAGTTGAGGAAGGCTCTGCCGGAAATGTCCACAGCGGAGAGGATCAGCGCCTCGTCCATGGGCAGGTAGAAATTGCCGTACCGGGTAATGCCCCGCTTATCACCCAAAGCCCCAGCAAAAGCAGAGCCTAAGCAGATGCCCACATCCTCTACGGTGTGGTGGTCGTCTACCCAGGTGTCGCCATTGCATTTCACCGTCAGGTCAAACCGGCCGTGGGAGGCAAAGAGGGTCAGCATATGGTCCAAAAAGCCACAGCCGGTGGCAATATCTGCCTTGCCTGTACCTTCTAAAACGAGGGTCAAGGAAATATCTGTTTCTTTGGTGGTTCGTTTGATTTCTGCTTTACGCATAATTGCCTCCCCGGGTAATCTCCCGGATTACTTCTGTAAATCTTTCCATTTGGGCATCCGTACCGATGGTGATGCGGATATAATCTGCCGTTCTCGCGCCTGCGAAATACCGCACCAAAATTCCCTTTGCTTTCAGCCCTTCATAGAGCTTTCGCCCGGAGAAACCGGGGAACTTCGCAAATAAGAAATTGGTCGTGCTGGGAATGACCGTAAAGCCAATCTCTGTCAGCTTCTTGGCTGTCCACTCACGGGTGGCAACGATTTTTTCGCAGGTTTCTACCGTATAATCGTTTTCCTCTACCGTTTTCTCACCCAACAGGAGGGTCAGGCGGTTAATGTTATAGGGGTTGGTGGAATAGCGCAGTTTCTCTAAATCTGCAATGATTTCCGGGCAGGCAAAGGCATAGCCCAGCCGAGCGCCTGCCATACTCCGGGATTTGGAGAAGGTGCGGACAATCACCAGATTATCGTACTTTGCAATCAGGGGCAATGCGCTCTGGCCGCCAAAATCCACATAGGCTTCGTCAATCACAACAACACTATCCGGGTTAGATGCCACAATCTCCTCAATTTGTGCAAGGGGAAGCGCAAGTCCTGTGGGTGCGTTGGGATTGGCGATGACCACCATCTTGTCTTTTCCTAAGTACCGGGTGTAATCGATGGAAAAGTCCTCCCGGAGGAGGATGATCTCCGCCTCTGCGCCGTAGAGGGTACTGTACACAGAATAAAAGCCGTAAGTAATATCAGCAAAGGCAACACCTTTTTCCCGACTGTATGCCATAAAGAGGAAATTCAGGATATCGTCCGAGCCGTTGCCAACAAAGACATTTTCCGTTTCTACGGCGTAGAGAGAAGCCAGCTTCTGCTTTAAGCCAAGACAGGCGGGGTCGGAATAGAGCCGTAAATTCTCTATTTCCACTTCGCCCATTGCCTTCACCACCGCCGGGGCAGGCGGATAGGGATTTTCGTTGGTGTTGAGCTTGATATAGGCCATATCCCGAGGCTGTTCGCCGGGGACATAGGCGGTCATACTTTCATAAGACTCTCTTAAAAACCGACTCATCGGTTAAACCTCATTTCTGATTTCTGCGCTCCGGGCGTGGGCTTCCAAACCCTCCATCCGGGCAAAGTAGGCAACATCCTGCCAACAGGAAGCCAAAGCCTCTTTGGTGTAGTAAATAAACTGGCTCTTTTTCACAAAGTCGTCCACCGACAGAGGGCTGGAAAACCGGGCCGTACCGCTGGTAGGAAGAGTGTGGTTCGGGCCGGCCAAATAGTCGCCTAAGGCTTCCGGGCAAAACCTGCCCATAAACACAGAGCCTGCGTTTTCAATGTCCTTAAGATAAGCAAAAGGTTCGTCCACCATCAGCTCCAAATGCTCGGGAGCGATGGTATTGGCAACCTTGATAACATTTTCGATGCTGTCAGCTACGATGATCTTTCCGTTATTTTCGATAGATACCCGGGCGATTTCCTCGCGAGGAAGTACCTTGAGCTGCTTCTCGATTTCCGCCTGCACCGCAACTGCCAAAGCTTCGTCGTCGGTTACCAGCACCGCAGCGGCGTTACGATCGTGCTCTGCCTGGGATAGAAGGTCGGCTGCTACGTGGGCGGGGTTACTGTTGCCGTCAGCAATGACCAAAATCTCACTGGGGCCTGCAATCATATCAATGGACACCATGCCAAAGACCTGCCGCTTGGCTTCTGCCACATAGGCGTTGCCGGGGCCGACGATTTTATCCACCTTGGGAACAGACTCCGTGCCGTAAGCCAATGCGCCGATGGCCTGGGCGCCACCCATTTTGAAAATCCGATCCACACCGGCAATCTTTGCCGCTGCCAGTACTGCAGGAGCGATCTTGCCGTTCTTGCCGGGTGGAGATACCATCACGATCTGTCTGCAGCCGGCGATTTTGGCGGGGATGCTATCCATCAGCACCGTAGAGGGATAGGCGGCAGTACCGCCGGGAACATAGATGCCAACATTTTCGATGGGGGTAATCTTCTGCCCCTTAATAACGCCGTTTTCCTCGGAATAGGAAAAACCGCTGCGGGTCTGCATAGAATGGAATTTCCGGATATTCTCCGCCGCCAGGCGTAAAACCTCCAAGAATTTCGTCTCGACGATGGCAAAAGCTTCCTCGATTTCCTCTTCGGTTACTTCTAGGGTATCTAAGACCGCGCCATCAAACCGGGCGGTGTAGTCCAAAACGGCTTTATCCCCATTTTCCCGGACATTGGCGAGAATTTCCTCCACCGCCGGGGCAACTGTAGTACCGGGAACTACCCGGGCGAAAATCTCGTTGTCAGGAAGTTCTCCGTATTTGAGAATCTTAATCATTTCTGTCCTCCACGATTTTCATAAGGGCCTTTTGAATATCTCCGATGCCGGGCTTAAACTTCCAAGCGGAAATATTGCTGATGAGCCGGGCGCTGATGGGAACAATGTCCTCCATGGGCACAAGGCCGTTTTCCCGGAGGGTTGTGCCGGTCTCCACAATGTCCACGATCACATCGGAATGTCCCAAAATGGGGGCAAGCTCAATAGAGCCGTGGAGCTCAATAATATCAATCTGCCGGTTCTTCTCCGAGTAGTACTTTCCGGCAATGGCGGGGAATTTGGTTGCGACCTTTAATGTCTTACCCGGTACATCCCGGAAGTCCTGAGGCGCTGCCACCGCCATCCGGCACTTGCCGATTTGCAGGTCAGCCAGCTCATAGACCTGAGGCTTATACTCAAGTAGAATATCCTTGCCGACCACACCGATATCCGCTGCGCCCCGGGCGACATAGATCGCAACATCGGAAGGCTTTGCCCAAAAGTAACGGACACCGGCTTCCGGGTTTTCAAAAATCAACTTCCGGCCGGGTTCTTCCAAAGCAGGACAGCCGTAGCCTGCCTGTTTCATCATATTGTGTGCCTTTTCGCCAAGGCGACCCTTGGGGAGGGCAATATTGATCATTTCCATTTTATTTTCCCTCTCCCTTAGTAAAATCAACGATTTCCCGGGCGCGGCAGCCCTCGGGAATTTGGGTGCAGACCAGCACACTGCCCTTTTCGGCCAGGGCGGCTGCGGCGGTGTTTACCTTCATCGGGTCCTCGCCGGGCTTGCACAGAAGCACCGCATCCACATCGAAGGCATCCGCATCCTGCAGCTGCTCCAAAAGATCCATGTATACCGCAAAGCCGATGGCCTGGCTGCGCTTGCCCATACGGTTCGCCAGTCTGTCATACTCGCCGCCGGAGAGCACCGCTTCGGGAATGCCAGCAAGGTAACCGCGGAATACGACACCGTTATAGTAAGCCATACCATTCCAGAGGGAGAAATCCACGCGGACAAACGCACCAAGACCCTGAGAAGCCAAAATGGCAATAATTTGGGAAAGGTCTTTGAGGGCTTCCTTTTCCCCATTTTTGTCCATTACCGCTTCCAGCGCGGGAAGCACATCCTCTGCCCTGCCCGCATTTTCAATGAGGGCAATCAGCTTATTGGTGGTCTTTTCCGGCTGCCCGGCGCAGATGGCTTTCAGCTCGTGGATATTCTTTTGCGCTAAGGATTGGGCGGCGCTTTCCCGAATATCGGCAGGAAGAGACGACAAAACCGCCTCCAAAAGACCCATATGGGAGATGTCCAATATGTACCGCTCGCCCAACAATGCCAGGCTGCGAACTGCCAGCAGAGCCACCTCGGAAATATCGTAAGGCTGCAGATCGCCTACACATTCCAATCCTGCCTGGGTCAGCTCCCGGATCTCGCCGCTGCCGTCTGCCCGGTAGACGCTTTCGTTATAATATAGCTTCTCCGTAACGCCCGGCTTTTCCGGCGCGTTTTTCACAATGGAGAGGGTTACGTCCGGCTTCAGCGCCAGAAGTCTGCCGTCTCTTGCAGGAAAGGTAATGACCTGATTAGAGGGCAGAAATTCCTTGTTTCGGACATAAAGCTCATATTCTTCAAAGCGGCTCATTTTATAAGGCCGGTAGCCACGGGAAGCATACAGTTCCCGCAGGGCAAATACCGCTTGCTCTTCCTTTTTCAGCATTCCGATTCCTCCATTCTGCTAAGCACCAGTTTGTAACCGCCATCGCCGTAAAGCAGGCATTTATTCACCCGGGAAATGGTGGCAGAGCTTGCGCCGGTGCTTTCAGAAACGCTATTATAATTCTTACCGGCAGAAAGCTGGGCGGCAACCTCTAACCGCTGGGCCATAGCCTGCAGCTCCTTGACAGTGCAAATATCCTTAAGCAACTGATAACATTCTTCCTCTGTTTGGAGCGTCAAAATCGCCCGGCACAGACTTTCAATTTCAGGAGTGTTTTTCATAAAGCATCCTCCATTTCAATATTTATTAACTTTACCACTTTACTCCGCTAAAGTCAATAGAAATTTCATATTATTTTTCATCTCGCCCGCATTTCTACATTCCTTACAATTTACCACCGAATTATCGGAAAAAAACAGCATTTTTCCCACTATATTTCTGTTGCGATAGGAATTATAATGACAGTATATGGGATACTGGGAGGTAAATTATGCGTATTGTGATTAAAGTGGGAACAAGTACCCTGGCCCACCCCACCGGACACCTTAACATCCGCCGGGTGGAAACCCTTACAAAAGTAATCTGCGACATTGCCGGCGCAGGCCATCAGGTAATTTTGGTCTCCTCCGGCGCAATCGGTATGGGTGTGGGAAAACTGCGCCTGAATTCCCGTCCTACAGACATCCCCACCAAGCAGGCAGCCGCCGCTGTGGGTCAGTGCGAGCTGATGTATACCTATGATAAGCTGTTTTCCGAGTACCATCAGACAGTCGCCCAGCTGCTCATCACCGCAGACGACGTAAAAGACCCCGTTCGCCACGAGAACTTCACCAATACCATCTCTCGCCTGCTGGAGCTGGATGCGCTGCCCATTATCAATGAAAATGACACCGTTGCAACGGAAGAGCTGGGCATTGGCGATAACGACACCCTGGCGGCGATGGTGGCAGAGAGTATTCGGGCGGATAAGTTGGTGCTGCTTTCCGATATTGACGGCTTATACACCGCAGACCCCCACACCGATCCGAACGCCCGGCTTTTGCCTGTGGTGGATAAAATTGACGATACCATTTTCGCCCTTGCCGGCGGCAGCGCAGGCACCCAGGGCACAGGCGGTATGGTTACAAAGCTGCGGGCGGCCCAGATTTGTATGGCAGTTGGCTGCGATATGATTATTACCAACGGAAACAATCCCGAGGTACTCTATCAAATCATAGCCGGAGAAAAAGTGGGAACTACCTTTACGGAGAAAGCCTATGTATGAGATGTTAAGAAAAGCAAAGCAGGCAGCTGCCGAAGTTGCCTGTCTCAGCGGCGAAAAACGCCGGGAAGCCCTGCAAAAAATGGCAGAAGCCCTGCTTACATACAAAGAAGAAATCCTTTTGGCTAACGCAGAGGATATGGAATGCGCCAAAGAGACCATTTCAAACGTGATGCTGGACAGACTCTCCCTTACAAGCGCCCGGATTGATGCGATGGCGCAAGGAATCCGGGATGTTGCGGAGCTTGCCGACCCTGTGGGACTGGAGCTGGATAAATTTGTACGCCCCGACGGGCTTACCATCCGGAAAGTTTCCGTTCCCATCGGTGTGGTTGCCATTATTTACGAAAGCCGCCCCAATGTAACCAGCGATGCGGCGGCCCTTGCGGTTATGAGCGGCAACGTCTGCGTTCTTCGCAGCGGCAAGGAAGCCTTCCGCTCCGCAAACGCCATTGTAAAAGCAATGCGCGCAGGTCTCCGGGCGGCCGGAATCACGGAATACGCTGTAAATTTGGTGCAGGACACCTCCCGGGAAAGCGCCAAGACCCTTATG
>JAZOVI010000092.1:0-2645 GCA_045658625.1 Faecousia sp. | reverse complement strand
CTTTTCCGTCGGGGATGTAGACCATAAAGTCCGGGCCGCAGAACTCACCCATTACCTGTCGGCATACACCACAGGGAGGGCAGGGGGCGGTTGCGTCATCCTTACCACCAACGATTGCGATGGCGGTGAAATCCCGTCTGCCGTCATAGACCGCTTTGAAAATGGCGGTGCGCTCGGCGCAAATGGTGGGGGTGAAAGAAGAATTTTCGATATTGCAGCCGGTATATACCGTACCGTCGCTGCACAAAAGCGCAGCGCCTACCTTGAAGCCGGAATAGGGGGAATAGGAGTGTAGCCGGGCTTCTTCTGCTTTCTTTATCAGCTCTTGAGGTGTCATTTCAGAACCTCCTTAGCGAAGCTCTCACCGGGAGTATCCAGCTTTACGTTCAGCATCTCCGCTACGGTGGCGGCGATGTCTGCAAAGCTACTCCGTGTGCCCAAATTTACAGGTTTTACGCCCTTGCCCAGCACCAAAAGGGGAACATATTCCCGGGTATGGTCGGTGGTGGCGGTGTAAGCGGGGTCGCAGCCGTGATCGGCGGTGATCATCACAAGATCATCGTCGTTCAGTTTTTCCAAAAGCTTGGGAAGCCAAGCATCAAATTCATTGAGTGCTAAAGCATAGCCGTCGATATCCCGGCGGTGGCCATAGACCATATCAAAGTCCACCAAGTTGACAAAGCACAGACCGGTAAAGTCCTGATCGGCATAATGCAGGGCGTGTTCCATACCGTTTGTGTTAGACTGGTTATAGACATGCTCTGTTGTACCGATACCGGCGAAAATATCGAAGATTTTGCCGACGGCAATGCTGTCGAGCCCGGCTTTCTTAATAGCGTCCAAAAGCGTCTCTTTGGGAGGCTCTAAGGAGAAATCGTGGCGGTTGGCGGTGCGCTTAAAAGACCCTGCCTTATCGCCTACAAAGGGACGGGCAATGACGCGACCAACGCCGTGCTTGCCAACCAGCAATTTCCGGGCAATCCGGCAGTATTCATAAAGCTGCTCGGGAGGCACAATGTCCTCGTGGGCAGCGATCTGGAATACAGAGTCGGCAGAGGTGTAGACGATCAGATCGCCTGTTTTCATATGCTCCTCACCGTAGGCGTCCAGAACGGCAGTGCCGCTCCAGGGGGCATTTGCCAGTACTCCCCGGCCGGTGGCGGCCCGGAAGGGGGCAAGAATCTCCTCGGGGAAGCCCTCGGGATAGGTGGGTAGGGGATCGGGGGAAACAAGACCTGCGATCTCCCAGTGTCCAATGGTGGTATCCTTACCCATAGACTTTTCTGTCAGCCGGGCGTATACGCCAGTGGGGAAAGTTACTTTGGGCAGGCAGGAAACACCGTCAATGTTAGAAAGACCGGCGGCAATCATATTGGGGATATGGAGTTTGGGGGAGGTGGCGCAGGCGGCTAATGTGTTGACGCCTACATCACCGAAAGCCTCGGAGTCGGGCATTGCGCCGATTCCGAAGGAATCCAAAACGATTAGAAAAACGCGTTTCATAGAGGTTACCTCAAAAAAGGATTTATTTGTTCTCCATAGCAACGGCTACATCCAGAGCGATCTTCATCATCTGGGTGAAGGCGGTCTGACGCTCGTCAGCGGTGGTCTCCACGCCCTTGAGGATGTGATCGGAAATGGTGCAGATGCACAGACCGCGCTTGCCGTAACGGGCAGCATTCATATACAGAGCGGCAGCTTCCATTTCCAGTGCCATAACACCCATCTTCTTCTGGTTGTACAGGGTGTCAAGGCCTGCGGGAACTTCTGCGTGGTCGCCGTAGAATACGTCGGAGGAGTTGACATTGCCTACGTGGTAGGTAGCGCCGTTTGCTTCGGCGGCCTTTACTGCCTCGCTGAGCAGAGTGTAGCCAGCAATGGGGGCGAAAGTGCCGGGGAAGAGGAACTGATGCGCAAAATTACTGTCGGTGCAAGCGCCTTGGGCAATGACAACATCGTAGAGGTTAATGTGGTCCTGGATAGAGCCGGCAGAGCCTACACGGATGATGTTTTCCACACCAAAGAAATTAAACAGCTCGTGACTGTAGATGCCGATGGCGGGCATACCCATACCGGAAGCCATAACGGATACCTTAACGCCCTTATAGTAGCCGGTGTAGCCGTGAACGCCACGGACATTGTTGACAAGAACAGGATTTTCCAGGAAATTTTCAGCGATGAACTTAGAGCGCAGGGGATCGCCGGGCATCAGAACGGTCTTGCCGAAGCCAATCTCGTTCTGGACATTAATGTGAGGAGTAGAAGGGAAATTAGACATAATGATTCTCCTTTTGAATTAGTATGTGCCGTCGTTTGCAAGGCCCTTGGCGATCTTTACGATCCGGGAAGTGCCCAGACGGTCTGCGCCCAGACGGATAAATTCCTCAGCGTCTTCAATGGAGGAAATGCCGCCGGCGGCCTTGATTTTTACGTGAGGAGCAACGTGCTTTGCGAACAGCTCTACATCGGCAAAAGTAGCGCCTGCCTTAGAGAAGCCGGTAGAGGTCTTGATATAATCTGCGCCGGAGTCGGAAACGCACTTGCAAAGAGCAATCTTTTCCTCGTCTGTCAGCAGGCAGGTCTCAATAATGACCTTCAGGAGCTTGCCGTTGCAAGCTTCTTTAATGGCAGCGATTTCCTCGGTG
>JAZOVI010000091.1:0-7735 GCA_045658625.1 Faecousia sp. | reverse complement strand
ACAAACATTACCACAACCACAAAAGCAAGAATCAACGGCACGGCAATTCGTGCAATCCAAAGGGCAACCTTATCCTGCTTTTTGTCAAAAACCGGCTCATATTCGATGCCCTGGGCTTTATGCTTTCTGTACAGCATATAGGAGTAAATAGTCGGTACAACAACAGCAAGTATGATTGCCATCACCAGCATACCGATAGATACTTCTACGGAAAACGGTGCGGAAATCAGCATCAGCACGCCGCTGACAACCTGTAATCTGCCACCTAAACGGTGGGTTTTCTGCCAGTTTTCGTCGTTGCCCATTGTCCAGCGCAGCTTGATACCCATACTCCGGTTGCGGGTAGTTTTGGGCATATAATTGCCAATCACGATAAACATCACGCCCAAGAAAGCCGGCAACAGCATAAACAGATTCAGTTCTACCCCCAGCGCAAGACTATAAATAATACCGTTTACCGCAATAGACAGCACGGGCATAATGCCATAAGTTATCATAACCAGCTTATTATGATATTGCTGGCTTTTCTTATCCAGGCAGGTCAGTCCTAAGCACAGCCAGTGGATAGCTAAGAGTAATAAAGGCATACCAAAGACCATAAAGGCTTTGGGTGCTGTGCCATCGGCAACGCCATCACCGCCCCAGTGGCTTACCATACTCTCCGGCAGCTGATTCCAGAAAATAAGTCCAATCAACATCGGCAGAAGTGTAACGACAGACGAAATAATCGCCTTTTTCTTGTGATTTTTAATCATCTCATTCCTCTCCTTTCAAATTCTTTACCCACAATAAAATTTCTTCCAAAACGGAAGCATTCAGTTCGTAAAAAATGAATTTACCCTCCCGGGTATCCCGGACCAAATCCGCCTCCTTCAGCACCGACAAGTGCCGAGAGATGGACGCATCCGTTACATCGAAATGTTCGCAGATCTCTCCTGCCGACATTCGACCGCTTTTCAAAAGATTGAGAATCTCCCGGCGAATGGGATCTGACAGTGCCTTTAGTGTATGCTGTAAGCCCATCTTGTTTTCCTCCTTTAACATTTAACCTAATTGTTAATTGTAGTATAAACCAAAGACCCTCCCATTGTCAAGAGGGTCTTTGAAAATATTTTTAGTTTTTGAGGCTCTGCAAAGGCGCAGGGATGCGACCGCCACGGGCGATGAAATCTGCCGAGGACTCCGGATGGACAGGCATAACCGGCGCGCTGCCCAAAAGTCCTCCCATTTCCACCCGATCCCCTACTACCTTGCCGGGGGCAGGAATAATACGGACAGCGGTAGTCTTAGAATTCACCATACCGATGGCTGCTTCGTCTGCAATAATTGCAGAAATGGTCTCAGCAGAGGTATCCCCGGGAACGGCGATCATATCCAATCCCACCGAGCAAACGCAGGTCATCGCTTCCAGCTTGGAAAGGGTCAGCACCCCAGCTTCCGCCGCCGCGATCATACCCTCGTCCTCGGAAACGGGGATAAATGCGCCGCTAAGACCGCCCACGTGATTGGAAGCCATCACGCCGCCCTTTTTCACCGCATCATTAAGAAGCGCCAAAGCTGCCGTTGTACCGTGCGTACCGCAGACCTCCAAGCCCATTTCCTCCAAAATCCGGGCAACACTATCGCCCACCGCAGGAGTGGGTGCAAGGCTCAAATCCACGATACCAAAAGGCACATCCAACCGACGGGAAGCCTCCACGCCCACAATTTGACCCATCCGGGTAATCCGGAAAGCAGTTTTCTTAATGGTCTCTGCCACCACGTCAAAGGGCTGACCCTTGACGCTCTGCAATGCGTGATACACAACGCCGGGACCGGAAACACCAACATTGAGCACCGTCTCCGGCTCGCCCACGCCATGGAATGCGCCGGCCATAAAGGGGTTATCCTCCACCGCATTGGCAAATACCACCAGCTTGGCGCAGCCCAAGCCGTCATCTGCTTCTGTCCACCGGGCAGTTTCTTTAATCACCTGACCCATTTTGGCCACCGCATCCATATTGATGCCCGCCTTGGTAGAGCCGACGTTTACGCTGGAGCAGACCCGCTTGGTAGATGCCAGCGCCTCGGGAATGGAGTTCATAAGTATCCAATCGCCCTTGGTACAGCCTTTTTGCACCAGCGCAGAAAAGCCACCGATAAAATTCACGCCGCAGGTATCTGCCGCCCGATCCATTGCCAGAGCAAGGGGCACATAAGAATCGGTATTGCAGCTATTTCCCACGATGGCAATAGGCGTTACAGAGATTCGCTTATTAACAATGGGAATACCAAATTCCCACTCGATCTCCTCGCCTACTTTTACAAGATTTTCCGCCCGACGGACGATCTTTTCATAGATCTTATCGGCGCAAACCTGCACATCCTCGTGAGTACAATCCAAAAGAGAAATACCCATCGTAATGGTACGGATATCCAGGTGGCGCTTGTCGATCATATCCTGGGTGGTTAAAATATCCTTCAGTGTCAGCATATCCTACCTCACACCCGGTGCATAGCCTTGAAGATATCCGCCCGTTGCAGGCGAATGGAAAGACCCATTTCCTTACCCTTTTCCTCCGTAGCTTTTGCCAGTTCCGCAAGAGATACTGTACTCTTTTCGGTGTCCACTACCATCATCATAGTGAAGTATCCCTGCATAACCGTCTGGCTGATATCCAGTACATTTACGCCATACTTCGCCAGGTGGGTGCAAACCTCTGCGATAATGCCTACACGATCCTCACCGACGACTGTAACAACCGCTTTCATAGTTCCAACCTCACAGATCATAGTCCGCAGCAACGCGGGTATTCAGTAAATGGTGGAAATGCTCCTTTGCCTCCAAATGGAGAGGATGTACGGCATAACTTTCAAGATGTTCCCGGCTTTCAAACTCGGAATACAGGGCGTAATCCATACCGTCAAAAGCCTTACGAATTTCCATATGTGTAAGGCCGGGGATCTTGCCTACCAGGGGCTCCAAGCAGGATGCAATCAGCTTTACAGCCTCGTCCTTATCCACGCCCTCCTTCAGGGTATACAAAACAATATGCTTAACCATGTTTTCACTCCTCTTTAAAAAGCAAGGGCGTTGCTTCCGCAACGCCCCTGTGTAAATTATTCGGCTTCTTCTGCGGTCTCTTCTGCAGCAGGCTCGTCCTGCACCAGCAGAGCGCGGATAGACAGGGAGATGCGCTTATTCTCAGCGTCAACATCGGTGATCTTAACCTGAACTTCCTGACCCTCAGTCAGAACGTCCTCGGGCTTGCCGATGCGCTTGTCAGCGATCTGGGAGATATGGATCAGGCCGTCAACTCCGGGCAGGATCTCAGCGAATGCGCCGAAGGTCATCAGCTTAACGATCTTAGCGTCAACAACGTCGCCCACATTGCAAGTGGTCATGAACTTGTTCCAGGGGTTCATCTCAGCGGTCTTGTAGCCCAGAGAGATCTTGTGCTTCTCGGGATCGAAGGAGATAACGTAAACGTCGATCTCATCGCCAACCTTAACAACCTCTGCGGGGTTCTTGATCCGGTTCCAGCTCAGCTCGGAAACGTGAACCATACCGTCAACGCCGCCGATGTCTACGAATGCGCCGTAAGAAGTCAGGGACTTAACAGTACCGTGGTACTTTGCGCCAACCTCGATCTCGTTCCAGATCTTCTCCTGGTTAGCCTTACGGGACTCGGAGGAAACAGCGCGGATGGAGCCGATAACACGGCGGCGAGCGCGGTTAACCTCAGTGATCTTCAGCTGGGTGGTGGTGCCAACGAGAGCAGCCATATCGCCGCCCTTAGCAACACCGGACTGGGAAGCAGGAACGAACACGCGGATGCCCTTAACGGTTACAACCAGGCCGCCCTTGTTCTCCTCGGTGATAGTACCTTCCATAGTAGTCTTCTCTTCGCAGGCGACAGCCATGTCGTCCCAGAACTTGATGCCGTCCAGCTTCTTCTTGGACAGCTGGCAGGTGCCCTCCTGATCGTTAACACGAACAACGAAAACTTCGATTTCGTCGCCGACCTTCAGGATATCCTCGGGTTTCACAGAGGGATCTGCACTGACTTCATCATAAGGAATGTAGCCGGCATGCTTGGTGCCCAGATCGATCTGAACTTCCGTTGTACCAATGCCGGTAACGATGCCAACAACCTTGTCTCCTGTATTTAAAGTCTTGATGGACTGCTCCAGAAGCTCTGCAAAGCTCTCCTCCTGTACAGTCTCAACATTCATAATTTCGCTCATAGTCTTATTGACCTCCTTTATAATCCACGCCGGTGTCGAAGCGCCGGCAGTGATTCCAACATCATTTGCACCGCAGAAAAAAGCAGGGTCTATCTCACTGGCGTTGTCCACCAGAGCGACCCGATCACAGTGCTCCCGACAGATTGCTGCAAGACGTCCGGTATTGGAGCTTTTACTGTCGCCCACAACCACCATAGCCTGACAAATCTTGCTTAATTTGACCGCTTCATTCTGCCGAGATTCAGTAGCTTTACATATTGTATCAAAAATTTTCTGATTAGTAAACTGTTTTTTTGCAATTTCACAGCAAATTTTCCACAAAGATTCCGTGGAAGTTGTCTGCGAAACAAGGCAAATTGGCAGATTTTCTCTATCGGGCTGATTTTTTGCCCAATTTTCCAGTTCCTCGGGAGTTTCAAACACCTGGCACTGATTACACCAGCCCACAATGCCCTGAATCTCCGGATGGGTAGGCGTACCGATGATAATCGGAAGTCTCCCCTCATCCTCTGCCTTCTGCACAATCATATGAATCCGCTTCACAAAGGGACAGGTTGCGTCAATAATCTCCGCGCCACGTTCCTCCAACCGGGTATAAACTGCCCGTGATACGCCGTGAGACCGAATCACCACCGTATCCCCCGGTCCTGCCTCCTCCGGGCTTTCAATGACCCGTATGTTCATCTCCCGGAAGCGATCCACCACATGGCGGTTGTGGATAATCGGGCCTAAGGTTGCTACTTTTTTCCCCTCAGCAGACGCCTGTTCCACCAGTTCTACAGCTCGGCTCACACCAAAGCAAAAACCAGCGCTTTCTGCAAGACGGATGCTCATAGGGCAATCTTCTCCCCGACAATCCGCTTCATTTCCGCAATCACGCCGTCAATATCCAGATTGGATGTATCCAGCAGCACCGCATCCTTTGCCTGCTTCAAGGGTGCAATGGGACGATTGCTGTCCTGATAGTCCCGCTGCTTGATTTCTTTGAGAATCTGCTCGTAATTGGCCTTCTGTCCCTTGACAAGCAGTTCCTCGGTACGGCGCTGCGCCCGAATTTCGGGAGAAGCAGACAGGAAAACCTTTACCGTTGCCTTAGGCAGCACCACAGTGCCGATATCCCGGCCATCCATAATCACATTATTGCGCTTCGCCACATCCCGCTGCATATCCAGCAGCATATCCCGGACTACCTTATGGGCAGAAACCAGGCTGGCTTTCTGAGAGATATCCTGGGTGCGGATTTCGTCGGTAACGTCCATACCGTTCATAATCATATGCTGCTTGCCGCTGTCATCGTATTCGATGCCAACGGTCAGCTCATCGATATAGCGCTCCACCCCATCTGCATCCTTGGGGCTGATACCCAAAAGATCCAAAAAATACGCTACCGTACGGTAAATTGCGCCGGTATCCACATAGTAATAGCCCAGTTCTTTGGCTAACGCCTTTGCAATGGTGCTTTTGCCTGCGCCGGCAGGGCCGTCAATAGCGATGCTATATTTCTTTTCCATATACTGTCTTCCTTTATCCGTTCCGGAGCTTACTCAGCGCTGCCGCTTCCGCACGCAGCACTTCTTCCGGCGTCATTTGTAATTTTCTGCCTGTTTCCTCGGTGGACAGGGGCTTTCCGCCCTCCAAACCAAACCGCAGCCGCAAAAGTTCTGCCTCCACTTCTGTCAGTTCGGATAGTAGCTCTGCAATTCGCTGACGGCTTTGGAAATAAGCCGTATCCTCCACCGCAAGCTGATCTTCGGGGTCTTCTTCCTTCTCTTCCCGTTCTTCCTCTACACGGGATTTGCCACGAGCTGCCTGAAGCATTGCTTCAAAGGCCATAACTTCCTGGGTCGATACGTGCAAAACCTCGCCGATCTCTTCCGCGGTGGGATTTCTGCCCAACTCCATCAAAAGCTTCTGGTCCGCATCCATATAATCTTCCATACCTTGACGCATTTTGCCGCCGATGCCGCCCTCCCGGGCGCACCGGGTCAGCTCCCGGGCAATATAAAAGTCGATCCACCAATGGCAATGGGTTTCAAAGCTGCCGCCTGTGTAGCTGAGAATACCTTTCCAAAGACCCAGGCTTCCCTCCTGAATGAGGTCCAGCAGCAGAACGCCCTTTCCTGCCAATGCAGAGGCTCTCTCCACCACCACAGACAGCATTCCGTCTGTCAGTCGGGATACGACACTCTCATCTCCGGCGGCATACTGCTGCGCCAGTATCTGCAGATCGCCCGCCACCGGAATAAGCGCCAATTCTTCCAGATATACCCGCAGGGGGTCTGTATCGGACAGGGCGGTCATCAGGGTATTGCTCTCCACCAGCTCCTTTTCCCGGCGCAAACGGAGGGCTGTTTCATCGGATACCGGAATCTTATCCAATCCGGAAATATCCAGACCAATTCCCTTTTCCTCCATAGCTTCAAAGGCATCCTCCAAAGAGTCCTCCTCCGTCAAAGCCAGTAATTGCAAAGCATCTATTCTTTCACCGGCAACCAGTTTTTCCAGAACATCTTCCCAAGGGGCAGGAGAAAATGAAATATCCAAATTCATACTAAAAAATCCTCCAATCCCAAACCGGCGCTCATCTTTCCTAATTTTTTGATAGCAAGCTGCTCAATCTGCCTGACCCTTTCTTTGGATACACCCAACATTTTCCGGATATCCTCCAAAGAGTAGCAGGTACCGTCTTCCATACCAAACCGCAACCGCAGCACATACCGATGGCGCTCATCCAGCTTGTTCAGCAGCTCCTCCAAGGTTTCCTTCAGTTCCTGGCGCACCAGGCTTTCAAAGGGCTGGGGTGTCTGGGTATCCTCCAAGAACAGACCCAGTGTACCTTCCTCCTCTGCGCCCACAGGGGCATCCAAAGAGCATATTTCCGGCACATAACCAAGCAGTTCCATTACCCGCTCTACTGTTACATCCGCCGCCTCTGCCAATTCCTCCGGCGTGGGAACTCTCTGCAGCTCCTGCTGGAGTTTCCCGCGGACATACAGGAGCTTTCGCACGCGCTCTGCTGTATGCTCAGGCACGCGGATCAGCCCGGCGTGATTAACGATGTAACGCAAGATCCGCTGACGAATCCACTTGGTGGCATAGGTAGAAAACCGATATTCCAAAGTATAATCAAAGTTTTTTGCCGCAATCAGCAGACCGATACTGCCCTCCTGAACGAGATCCAGCAGCGGCACACCACGGTCGGCATATTCCTTTGCCACAGAAACCACAAGCCGCAGGTTGGCGCTGACCATTTTCCGGACAGCATCCTCATCCCCCGCTTTGCAAGCCATAGCCAGTTCCCGTTCTTCCTGGGCTGTCAGCCGGGGATAGCTGCGGATCTCCTGGAGATAGCGGCCCACCTCGTCGTTTTGGGGCAGATTATTTTCTAAAAGACCTTGGGTCATCCTTTGGTTCCTTTACTTTCTTTCATCTTGTTCCGCAGCGCCAGCAAATCTTCATCTGTAGCCACTGCGGCCGCCTGCTTTTCGTACAGGATGATCTTTACGCA
>JAZOVI010000090.1:0-1604 GCA_045658625.1 Faecousia sp. | reverse complement strand
TCCAAAACTTCGGGGTTGCGCAGCAATCTTCTGTAGTACTTAAAGAAGGTGGCGTAATAGAAACCGTCGCAGATACGCTCGTCCAAAACAAACTTAATATCTACATATTTTCTCTGTACGACACTGCCGTCCTCCTGTACCTCCAGTGTTTTGCGCTTGGCGCCGAAAGCGCCGAAGCAGGGAATATTACCGAAGTCATAGAGGTGGTGGTAGATGGGGCGGATACCCAGAGAGCCCATAGAGGTGAAGAACAGGCTTCCGTGGAAGGGACTCAGCTCTGTAAGGAACTTGGGGAGCAGACCAAAATAATCCAGCAGCTTCAGCAGCCAAACCACGAACTTGAGGAATAGGCCCGGAATGAGATTTAAGTACTGAATCAGGCCGTCCAAGCTGGAATCCAACTCTTGGGTAGCTTTTACCGATGCAACAGCGGCATTGAGCTTGTGATAGACATCCTCGGCGGTATCCCGGGGGGTTAGATGGACTTTAATGGAGGTGTCGGGAGCGTCTACGGTCATCTCCTTTTTGATAACCATACAGTACTGGATGTCATCTCCGCGGGAGTAGACCTTCTGACCGCTGATGAAGCGGTTGAGCTGAGGATATTTTGCTATGCCGCGGACATAGGCTGCCAGCAGCACGTGGGTAATACCGAAATCGGTGAGACCCTCGCGGCGCTTCTGGCGGATATAGCGGTCGATATGGCTGATCTCAATGGATTCTTCAAAGAGGTTGGAACAAATATTCCGCTCCCACTGGAAATACATTGTGATTTGTGCCATAGGGGCGAGCGTGCGGATCTTGCGGCCGTCGTTGCGGTCGCCCCATGTGGGATGATACTTGCCGTCTGCGGAGACTTTGAGGCCCAGAGACAGCAGGAAACAGCCACCAAAGAGCAGATAATTGGGCAGGAGGATAGGGGCCATGTTCTGCCAAATTTCAGGGGTAATGCTGGAGATGTTATGGGCGTAACCCACCGCTGCGATGGGCAACAGAAACATCAGCGGGAGTATCCAGGGCGCGCGGACTCTGCCGCAGGAAACAGCGGTATAGAGGGCGCAGAAGGAAATGATGCAAATGTAAAACATTCCGAGCAAGAAGGGATTGCTGCCTAAAATGACATGGGGTTGGATGGCGTAGAAAATGCCCATCAGCCACACGGGGATGGCGGTCTTATAGAACATTTCTTTGCCGTTAATAAGGGCAATGAGCACATACAGCAAGGTGGCTCCTACCGGCAGAACGATTTGGCTCCACACGTCAAGCTGATCCCATGTTCCTTTCACACAGGGGATCGCAATGCGGGCCACTGCCGAGCCGACCAGGCACAGTGCCATCAGCCATGTCAGCACATTTTTCCGGCTGACATAAAGATGAATTCTTTTTTCCATAGCATTTCCAGTATAACAGAAAAATTGACATTTGGCAAGAAGAAAGAAAAACGGAGGCGTGGCTGCCCGGAATATAAAAACCGGCAAGGGTCAGCCTTGCCGGTTTTTGACTTGTGCAATAAAGCTGGGGTCGGTGCCGCAGCAGCCACCAACGAGGGTGGCGCCCATTTGGCGGCAATCGGCGATAATGGCGGCAAATTCCTCTTTTTCCAT
>JAZOVI010000089.1:0-4847 GCA_045658625.1 Faecousia sp. | reverse complement strand
GTATCCCGCAATCCGGGATCGTGCCTATATTGAGATCCTGAACTATGGCGGTGATACCACCGGATACAGGATCTCTTTTGCGCTGCACTATACAGGTCAGCGGACGGTGGGCACATTCAATCCCACGGAAAAGACCTTTACTTACACCACTGGCTAAGAGAGGGAATGAAAGAACGGCAAGCGGGACGGGAAACCTGTCCCCTACGAGGGTGAGGAAATTGACAATGGACAATTGACAATGGACAGTTGAGGTGTCGGCGATGCCGACTATTTGAATCGTCCGCTTTGCGGACACAATAATTGTCAACTATCAACTGTCAATTTGTATTCCCCTCATCCGTCAGCCCGTTGGGGCTGACACCTTCCCCCAGGGGAAGGCTTTTGGGGTGGAGAAAGGATGGAGAGAATGAAAATCATAGTTGATCTCTCCGATCCGGCGTTTTATGCCGGGTTGGAGGAACTGATGGAGGAGCTGGGGGCGGTGGAAAGCGACAACCCTCAGGAAGCTGACCGGAAGGTAAAGGCGCTTCTGCTGGAGACCTTTCCCGGGTGCGATTTTGGGGAGGGGAGTGTGTTTGCTCTGACGGAGTCGGGCGAAACGGCGCTGGAGGATTTTTTGGAAGGTCTTGCACCGAAGCTTTCCGCCGGGGCGGAGAAATGTGTGGATGAACTTGTCCAGAGGGCAAAAGCTCAGGCGGAAGCCAGACGGAGGGCATTATGAAAAATCTTTGGACTTTGCCGGAAAGTGTGGAAATTCAGGAGAATAGCTACCCTATAAATTGGGATTTCCGGGATATACTCGAAATCTTCTCCTACCTTTCTGACCCGGATCTGCCGGAAGCTTTCCGCTGGAAAATCGCCCTCGCCCTGTTTTACAAAGAGGAAATTCCTCCCTGTGGGGCGGAGGAGGCCTTTGGGGAATTTATCCGGGCGGGGGAACTGCCCCAGCCCGGCACAGCCCCCAAGCTTTTCGACTGGGCACAGGATGCCCCCATTATTTTGGCGGAAGTCAACAAGGTGGCCGGTCGAGAAATCCGTCGGGAGAAAGAGCTCCACTGGTGGACCTTTTTAGGCTGGTTTCACGCCATCGGGGAGGGGCGGTTTTCCTTTTTGGTGCGCTTGCGGGATAAGCTTTCCCGTGGGGAGAAGCTCACCGATGCCGAAGCTCGGTTTTACCGGGAGAACAAGCCTCTTGTGGACATCCGCAGCCGCTACAGCCGAAAAGAGCTGGCAGAAAAGGAAAGGCTTTTGGCACTGCTGGACAATTGACAATGGACAATGGACAATGGACAGTTATGGTGTCGGCAGAGCCGACGGATTGGATTGTAGGGGCGGTCATTGACCGCCTGCGGGCGATCGGTGATCGCCCCTACGGATTTTAGCGAGGTGCAGAACAAAGGAAAGCAGGTGGAAAATGAAAAAGGAAATCGAACTGGAAACGGGGGTCTTTGTGCCCCCCAAAAAGGAAAACCAGGACATCCCCGGAACGCTGGGAAGCGCCCGGGAAATCCTGCGTCGGGTCTTGCTGGAGGCGGGTTCTGCCCCTGTCCGTTCCGACCCGGCAAAAACAGAAAATGGGGAGAACGCCTCGGCGGAAATTCCCGGAGAAACGCCCCTTTCCCGGGAAGCTACGGCTTTTTCCGCTGTTTCTGCGCCTGTTCCCGGTCTTGTCCGGGGCGCGGTACTGCCGGGAAACCCGGTTTTCCGTACAGCCGGGGAAACAGGAAAAACTCTGCAAAACACTGTTTTGGAGCAGGTGTCCCTGGAGCTGACAGATCAGCGGGAAGCCGTAACTGCCGGGATGGAAGCGACCCTCAAAGTCCAGCAGGAAATCCTCCGGGCAATCCTGGGTATAAGAATCGGAGATGAGACCATCGCCCGGGCAAATGAACGGTACGCCCGAAAAATGGCGGTGGCTGAGGGAGGTGTTTTATGAATTCTACAACTTGGCTATATGCCATTAACGACAAGGCGATGCTCACCCCCGATGCCGGGGTGCAGACGGAATTTGCCGATATTATGTCCTACAAATCCGGTCGGGATGAGGAGGGCTTTATGCATCGGATTGTAAAGCGGTACAAGTTGGGCACTTGGCATTTTAACTACAGCGCCCTGACCCAGGAGGAATACAGCTATATGCAATCGCTCCTGAATGCCGGGGAAACTTTCCGGTTTACCTATCCCGACCCCAACGACCCCGGCCAGATGAAAACCACGGAAGCCTACATTGAAAAGTACGGCATTTCCTGGTTTTCTGCTAAGCGCGGGCTGTACCGCAACCTGAAATTCGATGTGGTGGAGTGCTGAGAAAATGGCCATACATACCCTGATTCTCCCGGACGGGAGCGCCATCGCCTCCGGAAAGCCGGGGGTTGCCATCCGCCGTGTGGCCGTTACCTCCCGGATTTTTAAGGGGCGGGAGAAGCAAATCGGGGCGGTCTGCGCGGTTCTGGCGGAAATCGAGATTATGGACGCAAAAGTCTGCCCCCTGCGCCCGGGAGAGGAATTTATCCTCTTGGCCGATGGGGCGCAGATCGGCGTTTTTATTGTGGAGGAGGCAGAGCCAGATGGCTTTGCCTGCTGGCGCATCACCGCCTATGACCGGGTGCGAAAGCTGGATAGGGAAATCCCCCTCCCGGAAAAGATAAGTTCTCTGTGGGAGCTTGCCCAATCGGTCTGCAGGGAGTGCGGCGTATCTCTGGCGGAGGAAGGAATACCTCATCCGTCGGCCTGTTCGGCCGCCACCTTCCCCTTTGTGGAAGGTAATAACCCTCCCCTCTGGGGAGGGGGGCCGAGCAAAGCGAGGCCGGGTGAGGTTACCGGGCGGCAGGTGATGAAGCAGATTGCGAAAGAGATGGGCTGTTTCGCCCGGGCGAACACGGCGGGAGAGTTGGAATTTATCAAGGTGGAGCAATAAAGGCTCCCTTTGCGCAAGGGAGGCTTTGCGGAAAACTCGGAAATCTTACAAAGGAGTTAACCAATGAAATGAAAGAAAAGATTTGCGCCCTGATGGGCGTGTTGGGCGGGGCATTGGCAAGCCTTTTTGGCCCCTGGACCAGCGATTTGACAGCGCTGACGGTGTTTATGGCGGTGGATTTTCTCTCCGGCGTGGCTGTGGCGCTGGTGTTTCATAAAAGCAATAAGACCCCCACCGGGGCATACAGTTCTGCCTGCAGCTTTGCAGGCCTTGCCAAAAAGGCAATGCTCATGGCAATGGTAGCGGTGGGGCATCAGATGGATGTGGTGTTGGGACTCAATTATATCCGCACCGCCCTCTGCGTGGCGTTTTTAACCAACGAGGGAATGTCCATTTTGGAAAATGCGGGACTGATGGGCATTCCCATCCCTACGGCGCTGCAAAATGCTCTGGATGTTCTGCACAAGAAGGAGGAAACAAATGAAAATCATTAAGAAACTGACAATGGATCTTGCCCGGCAGGCGCTGCCGCCTCAGGTGGATGCGGTTCGGGGCGACAGCGCCATCTGGCTGGAATTTACGATTTTCAGCAGCGGCGAGCCTTGGGAAATGCCTGTAGGGTCATCGGCAATGGTCCGTTACTGCCTGCCGGCAGGCACAGGGGGCGAATACGACACCGTCGACGGTCAAAAGGCCTGGGAGAAGGAGGGAAATATCCTCCGGGTAGCCCTTGCGCCGGCGGTCTGCAGCGCCCCCGGCAAAACCCAGATACAGGTGGTGGTTTTGCTAAATGGCAAGCAGATTTCCACATTCCCTGTTGATTTGAATGTGGCAAAAACGGTCTCCGGCAGCGGCCAGCCGGAGAATTACACGAACCTCTCCCAGTGGCTCAAGTACAATACCGGTAACGGAAGTATCAACCTGGGCGAAATCGAGGAACGGCTGGAGGCGTTGGAGCAGGCATCGGCCACCCACGTAACGGAAGAGGATGTGCGGCAGCTTATTGCCGATGACCCCTGGCAAATTCCCACCTATGCCGGAGAAATGGAGGACGTATGAGTGATCTGAATCTCTCCATCAGCGGTACAAAACGGTTGCTGACCAAGGGCAAATACTGCGATAAAAACATCGTTATCACCGCTTCCGGCTCGGAGGCTTTTATGAATAGCTATCTGGAGAATATGGAAGCGACCGGCGGCTATGCCTATGCCTTTACAGGGGGTGGATGGTCGGATGCTTTATATAATCCAGCACGCCCCATCGTAGCTACAAGCACCAGTAACTATATGTATGCCTTTAACTGGATAACCTCAACCAAAGTACCCATTACCATAGATACGGACGGTGAGTTTAATACCCACATATTCTTTACCTGCTATGGTCTGAAAACGGTTCCGTCTATCAAGGTAACGGAAAAGGTCAGAACGTTCCAAAGCTGGTTTTTTTGGTGCCCGGAATTGGAAGAGGTCAATTTCACCGAGGACAGTGTTATCGGGTCGAGTATTGCCTTTGCCCAATCCTCCAAGCTGACAAATGCTTCTGTGCAAACGGTCATTAATGCCCTGAAGGATTTGACGGGGGAAAATGCCCAGACCCTGACCTTCCACGCTACTGTGGGCGGTAAGCTGACCGAGGAACAAAAGGCGGCCATCACAGCCAAAAACTGGACACTTGTGTACTAAGGAGGAATTTTATGAAGAAAGAAACCATTACCCAAATTATCCTCACAGCCGAGGAGGGCAAGTACTTATATAACGGGGAGGTCTACGGCAAGACCGTGGTGCTTCCCTTGGGGGCAGACACCTCTGCCTGGACAGAGGTTACAGAAGCTGAGCTTCCCAAGCAGGAAATGCTATGATTCCTATAAAAAGAATTACGGTTACTTTAGAGAAAGCGAAGCTGATTCTCAAAAGAGGGGAAAGCAAAACAC
>JAZOVI010000088.1:0-35919 GCA_045658625.1 Faecousia sp. | reverse complement strand
GATGGAGATTTTGTTCCCGATGTGTCGGAGCTGGACTTGCGAAAGCTTTATTTGGTGGAAAATGCCGCAGACAGCGATGCTTTTCGCCGACTAAAAATGCGTACCCCCGCAAGACTTGGCAGCGGCCGGGCAGGCCCCCGGTATAAGACGCTGACCATGCTCCGCTTCCGTGCAGACCACGCAGCCGCCCAGGATGCGGTGTTTTCGGAGCTGCCTGAAGATTTCGGGGAGAAAAACGGACTTATTTCCGTCAAAACCCGGTGCGAAAGCAAGGATATGTACCTGACCCGCCCGGATTTCGGGCGCGGCTTTGATGAAGAAAATGCCGCCATCATTCGCTCCCAGCTACCCCAAAAACCAAAGGTGCAAATTGTCATCGGAGATGGCTTGTCCTCTGCGGCAATTCTCCACAATGCCATGGACTGCGCTATGGCCATTCAGGACGGACTAAAAATTCAGGGCATCGAAACAGGCAAAACTCTCCTTGTGCGCTACTGTCGGGTAGGCGCAGGCGATGCGGTAGGCGATATTACGGGCTGCGAGCTTGTCTGTGTTTTGGTGGGCGAGCGCCCGGGCTTGGTAACGGATAAAAGCATGTCTGTTTATATCACCTATAAGCCTCATACCGGGGTCAGCGAATCTGCCCGGACAGTGGTATCCAATATCCACGACGGTGGCACACCCGCGGCAGAAGCCGGCGCTCACGTGGCGGAGCTCATCGGAAAAATTCTCCAAAAGAAAGTCTCCGGCGTAGGCCTCCACCTGGAGGAAAAGAAATGATTCCTGTAAAAGTTTTGGCGGTGCGGTACTTGGCAAATGCTGCGCCTGCCCTGTGCAAAGCCTTAGGCGCGCCGGAAAACTGTCCATCCTTAGGGCTTCTCACCACAGATAGCGACGATGCCACCTATATTGCCCTGGATGAAGCTACCAAGGCGGCAGCTGTGCAGGTTTGCTACAGCCGTAGTTTTTATGCCGGAGCTGCCAATGCTTCCACGCCCAACGCAGGCGAAGTCATCGGTATTTTGGCAGGCGCAACCCCCGGGGCAGTTCGCAGCGGTATGGAAGCGGCGCTGTCCGCACTCCAGAGAATCGGTTTTGAAAAAACAGGGGAAGTGCCTTACCTTGCCCATACTGTCAGCCGTAGCGGGGCGTTTTTATCTAAGGAAGCCGGCGTTGACGAGGGGACAGCCCTTGCTTATCTGATTGCGCCGCCTTTGGAGAGTATGTATGCCCTGGATGCGGCGATGAAGGCCGCAGATGTAAAATTGCAAAAACTATATGCGCCCCCCAGCGAAACGAATTTTGGCGGAGGCCTGCTCTCCGGCACCCAATCTGCCTGCGAAGCGGCTTGCGCTGCTTTTGCCCAGGCGGTGGGTGAGGTAGCGGGCAATCCGAAAGGAGCATAAATGGAACTGGATAAAGACTTAAAAGCCCGGCAAGAGGCAAGACTCCTGGCAAGACAAGCCGAGGAAGCGCAAAAAAACCTGGCTCAGATGCGACAGGAGCAATTAGACAAAATTGTAGAAGCCATCGCAGATGCTTTTTATAAGGAAAGCAGCGCCCTTGCGGATATGGCGGTCCGGGAGACAGGCTTTGGAAATCCCGAGGATAAAACCACAAAGAATCAATTTGCTTCCCGACGTGTTTGGGAAGCGGTACGGGATATGAAGACCGTTGGTGTATTAAGCCGGAATTCTAAGGAAAAACTATGGGAGATCGGTGTTCCAATGGGTGTTATTGCCGCTATTATCCCCAGCACTAATCCCACCTCTACGGTATGTTATAAAGCGATGATTGCCTTAAAATCCGGCAACAGCATCGTCTTTTCTCCCCATCCCAAGGCGCTTTTCTGCACCCTTAGAGCATCCGAGATCGTCCGGGAAGCGGCAGAAAAAGCAGGTGCGCCTAAAGGAAGCATCGGCTGTTTGGGCATCGCTTCTATGGCAGGCTGCCAAGAACTGATGACTGCCCCACAGGTGCGGCTGATCCTGGCCACCGGCGGTCCGGGAATGGTGAAAGCTGCCTATTCCTCCGGCAAACCTGCCATCGGCGTGGGAGCCGGCAACGGCCCTGTCTATATCCACCACACAGCGGATATTAAACAGGCGCTGACTTGCATTTTGCGGTCGAAAACCTTCGATAACGGTACGGTTTGCGCTTCCGAGCAGAGCATTATCGTGGAAAAGGATATGGAGCAGCGGGTAAAAGCCGAAGCGTCCAAAATGGGCTTTTATTTTATGAATACCCAGGAGGCAGGCTTACTGGCCAAGCACTTATTCCGTCCGGACGGGTCTCTCAATCCTGAGATTGTAGGTAGAACCGCCCGGGAACTGGCCCAAAAGGCAGGCTTTTCTGTGCCTCAGGATGCCAAAATTCTGGTGGCAAGAGAGCAGGAAGCAGGCCCGACCCGACCCTATTCTATGGAAAAGCTGTGCCCGGTGTTGGCATTTTTTGTGATGGACAGCGAGGATGCGGTACTGGAAAAGGCCATCGAGGTGCTGATTCACGAGGGTAGCGGCCATACCTTTGCTATGCACGCAACCGATGAGAAAGTGGTGGAGAAATTTGCCCGGCAAATTCCGGTTTCCCGTTTCTTGGTAAACACCCCGGCGGCGCTGGGCGGTATCGGAGCGACTACAGGCCTATTCCCGGCATTGACTTTAGGGTGCGGCGCAGTAGGCGGCAGCAGCTCCTCCAATAATATCTCTCCTATGGATCTTATCAATATCCGCCGGGTGGCGTGGCAGCAGGAAGAAAAGCCTACCGTGTCGGTAGATGAAACCTTAGTAGACCTTTTAGCGGCAAAAATACTGGAACGACTGAAATAAGAAAGGAAGTAGTTTTATGAACACAAATTCACTGGGTATGATCGAGACAAAGGGTCTCATCGGCGCCATTGAGGCGGCAGATGCTATGGTAAAATCCGCAAATGTTCAGCTGGTAGGTAAAGAGCAGGTTGGTGGCGGTTTGGTAACCGTTATGGTCCGGGGCGATGTGGGCGCAGTAAAGGCGGCTACCGATGCCGGCGCTGCCGCCGCGGAAAAAGTAGGGGAACTGGTTTCTGTTCACGTCATTGCCCGCCCCCATACCGAGGTGGATGCGATTCTGCCACACGGCAGACTGAGCAGTACCTCTACAGGTAACCAGAAATAATGCTCTATACTGCCGCAAATGTGCGGGATAACATCCGAAATCGGGACGGAAACCGGGTGTTTTATTTGGGAAAAGGGGATCAGCTTACCAGCGAAGCCCGGGATTTTCTCTCCCGGGAGCGTATTGAAATTCTAACGGCAGAAAAGGCGCATATAGAGGAATACCGCACTTTGGACGGGGGCTTTTTCCGGGAAAAACCGGAGGATATGACCCATTTAAGGGGCGATATTCTGGTAAAAAAAGACCATCCCCGGATACTCTTTCGTGGCGCAATCGACACATTGGAAGCGGAATTGCTCCTTGCCCAAGTAGAAACGGGTCTTACTGCGCCCCTGCAGGAGGCTTTGGATGCAGCCCGCAAATTGATTGCTGCGGATGTGTTAGAAAAGGAAGCAGAAGAAGTGAAATTAGGCGGAATGGACGAGCAGCAGCTTCGCAAGAGAAGCCATTTTCCACAGGAATATTATGGAATTCCCCATTTTATGCCTCAGGCATCCGACGGCAGAAAAATTCTGCTCCTGAATAAATGCCGTTGCGCCACCCGCCGGGCAGAATTGCAGGCGGTGGAAACCTTCCGGGACCGGGAGGGGAATTGCACGAGACCGGATATTATCCGATCGCTGAATAGGCTCAGTAGTTTCCTTTATCTTCTTATGATTGAAGAAAAGGCGAAAAGCAGGTGAAAAAGTGAAAGAACAAGCCTTAGATGCCCTGTGTCAACAGGTGCTGCGAAAAATCTGTGTGGAAATGGAGGCTTCCGGCCGCCATGTCCACGTAACAAAGGAACAGGCGCAGCTTCTCTTCGGGCATAATCTGACTCCGGCGCGGGAGCTTTCCCAACCGGGGCAGTTTTTGGCAAAGGAGCGAGTAACCGTCATAGGGCCAAAAGGAAAGTTTGAAAATGTGGCGGTGCTTGGCCCCGCCCGCTCGGAGGCACAGGTGGAAATCTCCCTGTCCGACGGAAAGGTTTTGGGTATTCAGCCACCGGTACGATTGTCGGGCGTGGTGAAGGATACGCCGGGAATTACACTTCGGGGAGAAAAAGGGGAGATAACTATCCCTCGTGGGGTTATCGCCGCTCAGCGGCATATTCATATGACGCCGGAGGATGCCACTCGCTTTGGGGTGCGGGACAAGCAGGTAGTGCGGTTGGAAACCTATACCGATCGCCCTCTTGTTTTTGGAGATACGGTGGTGCGGGTCAGCCCGGATTTCCAGACCCGGGTGCATTTGGATTATGACGAAGCCAATGCCTGCGGCTTTTCTGCCGGCGACTTTGGGAGGATTCTTCTATGAGGGCGCTGCTTATTGGCGCGCCGCCACCCAAAGAATTGGGCTGGACTTATGGGGAAGGGCCTTATGACGGGGTGGTCATTGGCTCGCTTACTTTGGGACAGCTTCTTTGTTTCCGGGAAGAGCCGGTACTGGAAGCCCTTGCCCAGGGAAAGCCGGTGATTTTATACACACCCGGCCTTCCGGAAGCACCGAAAAACCGGGCGCTGGCGGCGAGCTTGGCTTCCCGTCGTCGGGAACTGAAAAATTGGGGCGTGCTGTTTGTGGACGGCGCGCAAAAACGGCTGGTTACTGCCACGGAAGCCCAAGCGATGCGGCAGACCGGCAAACGACCGGGCCCTGGGGCGGTACTGACGCCACTGGCTCGGGAAATACTGGAGGGATCGGATTGACGTTAGGAACAGTAACCGGGGCGGTATGGTCCACCCGAAAGGCAAATTGCCTGATGGGGCAGACCTTTCTTGTGGTAAAGACGGATGCGGGAGAAATTGTGGCGGCTGACCACGTGGGTGCAGGGGATGGCGACAGAGTGCTTCTTGTAACTGGCACAGTAGCCTCTCGCTTTTGCATGGAAGCCCCTGTGGATGCAGCGGTAGTTGCGATCATTGATCAGGAGGGGAAAAATGTCAGCCCATAGCATTCTCATTGCCGTAATGGCATCTTTTGCGGTGTTTGGCGCATTGGACAGGATTTTTGGCAACCGTTTGGGGCTTGGCAAACAGTTTGAAGAGGGAATTTTGGCGATGGGCTCGCTGGCGCTGGCAATGGTGGGAATTATCTCCTTTTCGCCGGTGCTGGCAGGGCTTCTTCGCCCTGTGGTTGTGCCTGTATATACCTTTTTGGGAGCAGACCCCGCTATGTTTGCAGGCTCTATTCTGGCTTCCGATATGGGTGGCGGCGCGCTGGCAAGGGAATTGGCAAATGATAAGTCTATTGCGGATTTGGGCGGTGTCATTTGCGGCTCTATGCTGGGTGCCACCATTGTTTTTACTATCCCGGTGGCTTTGGGAATTCTGCGGGAAGAGGACAGGCCTTTTCTTGCCAAGGGTGCGCTGGCGGGCATCGTTACTATCCCTATCGGCATTTTTGTTGGCGGCTTGGTGGCAGGTTACCCGATTATGACAGTATTACGGAATTTGGTACCCATCGTATTGCTGGCGGCGCTGATTGCCTTGGGCTTGTGGAGAGCAGAAAAGGCAATGATTAAAGGCTTCACCTTGTTTGGTAAAGGGGTTTTGGCAGTTATTACAGTGGGTCTGGTGGCGGCGATTGTGGAAGAGCTTACAGGCTTTGTCCTGATTCCCGGACTGAACCCCATCGAGGAGGGTTTTGCCACAGTTGGTGAGATTGCTATTGTGCTGGCAGGCGCATTTCCTTTGGTATTTGCCATTACCAAGGTGCTGCAGAAACCCCTTATGATATTGGGAAAGCGCCTGGGCATCAACGACACAGCGGCAGCGGGGCTGATTGCAAGCCTTGCAAATTCCATTGCCACCTTTGGCCTTATAAAAAATATGGACAACCGGGGGAAAATCGTCAATATGGCCTTTGCGATATCGGCGGCTTTTGTATTCGGCGACCATTTGGGGTTTACCGCCGGCTTTGCGCCGGAGATGCTCCTGCCTGTCATTGTCGGAAAGCTGACCGCCGGTGTGGCGGCGGTGGCTGTGGCATTGTTACTCACGAGAGAGAAACGGCGGTAATGGACAATGGACAGTTGACAATGGACAATTGTGGTATTTCCTTCGGAAATGATTTGAAATAAGTCCCCATAGGGGACACCATAATTGTCAATTGTCAATTTTCAATTGTCGATTCGCACAGATGCGGGATGCGGAGAAAATTATCGTTGACAAAACCGCCTTTTTCGGGCTATAATGGCAAAAAATGAAAAGCAATGAACGGAAGAGTATGCTTACAGAAACGGTCAGAGAGCCCTTGTTTGGTGCGAAAGGGTACGGGGATGTGGCAGAATATGGTCCGGGAGCTGAAATGTCGATAGGTAGGCATTTTCGGGTGCGCCCGTTAAAGCGTTTTGAGGCGGCGAAAGCCGTAAATCAAGGTGGTACCGCGGTAAATTTTATCGCCCTTGGATTTTCCGAGGGCGATTTTTCATTTTTAGGAGGAAAGACAATGCAAGAAAAGAAACCCTATTACATTTCTACTGCCATCGCATACACTTCCGCAAAGCCCCACATCGGCAATACTTACGAGATCGTATTGGCCGATGCCATTGCTCGCTATAAGCGTCAGGCAGGCTTCGATGTGTATTTCCAGACCGGAACCGACGAGCACGGTCAGAAGATCCAGCAGAAGGCCGAGGCGGCAGGCGTGACTCCCCAGGAGTATGTAGACAATGTGGCAGGTCAGATCAAGGATATTTGGGATCTGATGAATACCACCTATGACCGCTTTGTTCGTACTACCGATCCGGAGCACAAGACCAAGGTGCAGAAAATCTTTGAAAAGATGTACGAAAAGGGCGATATTTACAAGGGCAAATATGTAGGAAAGTACTGCACTCCCTGTGAGTCTTTCTGGACGGAGAGCCAGCTTGTTGACGGCAAGTGCCCCGACTGCGGCCGTGAGTGTGTAGATGCTGAGGAAGAGGCATATTTCTTCAAAATGAGCAAGTATGCCGACCAGCTGATGAAGCACATTGAGGAGCACCCCGACTTTATCCAGCCCGAGAGCCGGAAAAACGAGATGGTCAACAATTTCCTAAAGCCCGGTCTGCAGGATCTGTGCGTCAGCCGTACCAGCTTCACCTGGGGTATTCCCGTGGAGTTCGACCCCGGTCATGTGACCTATGTTTGGCTGGATGCCCTGAGCAACTATATTACTTTCTGCGGCTACGATCCCGACGGCAATCACGACGAGCACTACAAGAAGTTCTGGCCCGCTGATCTGCACCTGATCGGCAAGGATATCGTCCGTTTCCACACCATTTACTGGCCTATCTTCCTGATGAGCATGGGTGAGCCCCTGCCTAAGCAGGTATTCGGCCATCCCTGGCTGCTGGTCAAGGGCGATAAGATGAGCAAGTCCCTGGGCAACGTCATTTATGCTGACGACCTGGTAGAGATGTTCGGTGTGGATGCTGTCCGCTATTTCGTGCTGCACGAAATGCCCTTTGCCGCTGTCGGCATTATGCCATACGAGCTGATCCTCGAGCGGATTAAGTCCGAGCTTGCCAATATCCTGGGCAACCTGGTCAACCGTACCATTGCTATGAACAACAAGTACTTTGGTGGCGTTGTGCAGACTCCTACCACACCGGATGCTCTGGATGAGGAGCTGAAAGCTGTTGCCCTGGCTATGCCCGGAAAGGTTGAGCAGAAGATGAACGAATTAAAGGTGGCCGATGCCATCGATGAGATCTTCGTACTGCTGCGCCGCGCCAATAAGTATATCGACGAGACGGCTCCCTGGGCGCTGGCTAAGGATGAGGCAAACAAGGCTCGTCTGGGTACTGTGCTGTATAACCTGCTGGAGTCCATCCGCTTTGCCGCGGTTGCTCTTGAACCTTACCTGCCTGATACCTCTGCAAAAATTCTTGCACAGATCAAGTGCGAAAACGGCGGCTTGGAGAGCCTTGCATCCTTTGGTGCGCTGGCTGCCGGCATCCAGCTGGATGCTCCGGAAATTCTCTTCGCTCGCCTGGATATGGAGAAGAAAATGGAAGAAATTAATGCCTTCAATGAAGCAAAAGCGAAGGAAAAGCTGCCTGCTCTGGAAATTGAACCCTACAGTGAAGAAACCGTGGATTTTGATACCTTCTGCAAGTCTGATTTCCGGGCTGTAAAGGTGAAGGATTGCCAGCCCGTCAAAAAATCCGATAAGCTGCTGCAGTTTACGCTGGATGACGGCACAGGTGTGGATCGGCAGATTCTTTCCGGCATTGCCAAGTTCTACAAGCCTGAAGAACTGATCGGCAAGACCCTGGTGGCAATTACCAACCTGCCTCCCCGGAAAATGATGGGTCGGGAGTCCTGCGGTATGCTGATTTCCGCTATTCACACAGAAAAGGGCGAGGAAAAGCTGAATCTTTTGATGATTGATGATGCTATTCCCGCCGGCGCAAAGCTTGGTTAATAAAAAACGGACGAGAGCATAGGCTCTCGTCCATTTTTTTGTGCAATTTGCGGATTGAATTAGGTTGCTTGTAACTGTATAATAACCATAAGAATTTCCCTAATAATAAAAAGAGGTTATCGCTATGAAAAAATACATTGCCCTGCTGCTTAGTTTTTTGCTAATTATAGGAGCTTTCTCCGGCTGCAGCATCGCCATAGCCGGCCTTGCAATTCTGATTCCTTATATGGATCAGACTGAGCCTACAGAGGCACCAACGAATCCTTCTGAAGATACAGAACCGGCTGTTACGGATGCAAAAGAGGATGGAAATAACAGCCTCTTTAAAGGGAGAGAAGCATTTTCCCAAATCAGCTATTCGGTTTGATTGAATTTTTAAGTTGAAATAAAACACCCCTCGAAAAGGTACCTTTTCGAGGGGTTATTGCGTTTTATTGTACCGATTGGCGGAACTCCCGGGGGGTCAGACCTGTCTCTTTTTTGAACAGCTTGGAGAAATAGTGGACATCACCCAAACCGCAATGCTGGGCAATGGTCTGAATTTGCAGTCGGGTGTTTTCCAGCAGGTGCTTGGCATAATTGATCCGCTGGCGGATAATATAGGTAGTAACAGTAACGCCGGTCTCCTTTTTGAATAGCGACGACAGATAGCTGCTGTTGATATTCAGCTCGTCTGCTAAGTAACGCAGGCTTAGCGGTGCTGTCAGGTCTGCATCTACACAGATCATCGCTTTCTGTACGGCGGGGGAGTAGCTCTTGGCAGAGTGGTTTTTTACTAACCGGCAGTAGGACCGGGCAATACTGCCAATCATAGCAGGGCAGGCAGCAGGGGAGACCATCTGTTCGATTTTTGCAGCAAAGTCAGAAGACACGCTGTCTAAATATACAGGATGGACACCGCCTTGCTCTGCAGCTTTTCTCAGCAGGGTGTTAGTGATGATACAATAATTTTTTAGAGTGCGCAGGTGATCGGGCAGCCGCTTGTCGAAAACGGCGGCGGTGATCCGGCCTACGTGGGCATCTACCTTTTTCAGGTTTCCGGTACGCACTGCGTCCATCAGGGCGTTTTCGCTGGCGTAGCGCTTTTCGATCATATCCACATTCCACTGGGTGCTGGCCTCCTCGGAGGACAGGGCCTTCTGGCGGAAGGAAGTGAAATCGGAAAGGGTATCTCGATTGTAAGTGGCATAAGTGAAGCCGTCCTTACCCCAGAGTTTTTCGTAGAGAATTGTCAAAAGATGCTGAATGGGACTTTCCGGGGAGATAATAGGCAGAGAGGTATAGTACTTCTGCAGAAGTTTTTGCTGAGAGGGTTGGAGCGCCAAAGATTCTGTCAGTTCCAGAATTTCCTGCTCGGTCATCTCCTTCTCCAAGTAAGGTCCGATGCTAAGCAGCCGAGTACCCTCTGTACCCGGCAGAAGCAGGTAGAGATACTTAAGGAATAGTTGGTCGGTAACGGAATAAACGGTATCAGGGGAAATTTCGGGCAGGAAGTTCCGCAGAGGCGCGGTAAGCTGCTCTTCGTTTACAAGCCCGGAAGAGAGAGTTTTTTCGTCCACATACTTAGAAACAGGCTCGTTGGGATCTACAATATTTACAGAGCTGCCGGCACGGCGGAAAAAATCAGTTAGTAGATTAAGTTCGGCATCGTACTGCATAAAAGCCTCCTGAAATTTTGTGGAAAATCACAAAGATTTGAATTTATTTAAACCCATTATAGTGCATTATTTCTGTCATGTCCAGCATTTTTAACCGGAAAAAACAATAAAATTTACAAAAAGTGCAAAAAATTATCCCTTACGGAAGCGAAATGTTGATAGTATAATGAAAATGATGTTTTGCGTCCTACAGAGGACGACATTGAAACAGGAGGAATAAAACGTGGAAAAAAGAAAATTTGGCATGCGAGATTGTCTTGCATACGCAGCCGGTGACCTCGGCTGTAACATGAGTTTCGCCCTGAAGGGCACAATGGCTCTCTTCTGGACCCAGGTTATGGGCATGAGCGCCTGGTATTCTCTGCTTTTGGTTATCGTGCAGGTTTGGGATGCTATCAACGATCCCCTGATCGGCTCTATGATCGATGCAGACAAGCGCAACTACAAGAGAAACAAGTTCCTGCAGTACATCTGGGTAGGCTCTATCGGCCTGATCGTAGGCGGCGCTTGCTGCTTCCTGCCTTTCCCCCAGGCTCCTGTGTGGGCTAAGTTTATCATCTTCATCGCAGGTTACGTTGTATGGGATGCTTTCTACACCATCGCTAACGTTCCCTACGGCTCTCTGCTGTCCTTGATTTCCAAGGAGCCTGCTGACCGCGCTTCCCTTTCTGCATGGCGTTCCATCGGCTCTATGGTGGGCAATATGCTGCCTATGATGATCCTGCCTATGCTGATCTACAATGCAGACGAGTCCCTCAACGGCACAATGGTATTCGTCGCTGCCTTCGTAATGGGCATTCTGGGCTTTATTTGCTTCCAGTTCATGATCAGAAACACCGAAATCCGTGTAGACACCGATGCAAAGACCGGTGAGGAAATGCCCAAGTTCAATGTTATCAAGGCTATGGGTAACTTCCTGAAGAACCGTCCCGCTGTTGGCGCAACGCTGGCTGCTATGGGTATGTTCATTGGTATGCAGGGCGCTACCACTGCTGTTTCTGTTACTTTCCAGATCTATTTCAAGAACACTTCCATCTCCGGTATCGTCAGCGCATTTGCTATGATCCCCATCGTGCTGTTCACTCCCCTTGCCCGTAAGATGGTTACCAAGTACGGCAAGAAGGAACTGTCCGTTGTTGGTTCTATCTGCTCCATCATCGGCGCTCTGGGTCTGTTCATCATCACCCCCGACAACACCGGTCTGGATCTGATTATTTACATTATCTGCCAGCTGGTTTACAGCCTGGGCTTGGGCATTTACTCCACCGTTTCCTGGGCAATGATGGGCGACGCTATCGACTACAACGAGTGGAAGTTCGGCGTCCGTGAGGAAGGCGTTGTTTACTCTTTGCACTCCTTCTTCCGTAAGCTGGCTCAGGGCGTAGGCCCCGCTGTTGCGGTTGCAATTATGGCTGGTATGGGTTATGTGAACAATTCCGCTCCTGACGCAAACGGCGTATTTACCGCTATTGATGTCAATTTGCTGTCTTGGGATTTCGCTGTACAGCTCCGCACTCTGGTTGCAGTTCTCTTCCTCGTCTCTGCAGTAATGCAGTTTGTTGGCCTGGGCCTTGTCTACAACCTGGACAAGAAGACCCTGGAGAAGATGAACACCGAGCTGGCTGCCCGCAAGGTTGCTGAATAATTAAAAACTACTGCCGCATCTGCATTGGCGGGTGCGGCAGCTTTTCGGAAAAAATGAATTTTATTACCGGGAGGTAAATTACTTTGAGAAACATTGTTTGTATCAACGAAGGCTGGCAGTTTATTAAAAACTGCGCTGACCCCAAGGCTACTGAAGGCGCTGAGAAAGTAAACCTGCCCCACTGCTGGAATGCTGTGGACGGCCAGGACGGCGGCAACGACTATTTCCGCGGCAGCTGCCTGTACACCAAGACCATTAACACCGCTGATCTGGGCGCAGGTCTGCACTACCTGGAAATCCGGGGCGCAAACTCCTCTGCTGATGTCTATGTCAACGGCAAGGCTCTGTGCCATCACGACGGCGGCTACTCCACCTGGAGAGTGAACCTGACCGAGGCTCTTACCGAGGGTGAGAACCTGCTGTCCATCGTTGTTGACAACGCAGCCAACGAGACTGTTTATCCCCAGATGGCTGACTTTACTTTCTATGGCGGTATTTACCGTGATGTATACCTCATCACTGTAAACGAGACCCACTTTGATCTGGATTACTACGGCGCGCCCGGCATCAAGATCACTCCCACCGTCAACGGCAAGGATGCTACCGTTGAGGTAGAGGTGTTTACCACCGAGCTGAAGGCCGGTCAGCAGATCGCTTACACCTTGTATGACAAGGACGAGAAGGAACTGCAGAAGATCGTCTCCACCGACAAGAAGGTTACCTTTAAGATCGAGAATGTACACCTGTGGCACGGCCGCAAGGACCCCTACCTGTACTGCTGCGAGGCAGAAATCGTAGAGGGCGAGACCGTTATTGATAATGTATGCTCCCGCTTCGGCTGCCGTACCTTTAAGATTGATCCCAACAACGGCTTCATCCTTAACGGTGAAGAGTACCCTCTCCGCGGCGTATCTCGCCACCAGGACCGTTGGGGTGTGGGCAATGCCCTGACCCGTGAGCACCACGAAGAGGACATCAACCTGATTTGCGAGGTGGGCTGCACCACCATCCGTTTGGCTCACTATCAGCACGACCAGTATTTCTACGACCTGTGCGACGAAAAGGGTCTCGTAATTTGGGCGGAAATTCCCTACATCTCCAAGCATATGCCCACCGGTCGCGAGAATACCATCTCCCAGATGAAGGAACTGGTTTCCCAGAACTACAACCACCCCTCCATCGTGGTTTGGGGTCTTAGCAACGAGATTTCCATCGGCGGCAGCAACGACGATCTGCTGGAGAACCACAGAATCCTCAATGACCTGTGCCACGAGATGGACAAGACCAGACTGACCACTATCGCTGCTGTCTCTATGTGCCGCATGGAGGATCCCTACCTGCAGATTCCCGATGTGGTTTCCTACAACCACTACTTCGGCTGGTACGGCGGCGATACCTCTATGAATGGTCCCTGGTTTGATAAGTTCCACGCTACCCACCCCAACATTCCCATCGGATGCTCCGAGTACGGCTGTGAGGCACTGAACTGGCACACCTCCAACCCCACCCAGGGCGACTATACCGAGGAATACCAGGCTTACTACCACGAGGAGCTCATTAAGCAGCTCTTTACCCGTAAGTATATGTGGGCTACCCACGTATGGAATATGTTCGACTTTGGCGCTGACGCTCGCGCAGAAGGCGGCGAGAACGGTCAGAACCACAAGGGTCTGATGACCTTCGACCGTAAGTACAAAAAGGACTCCTTCTATGCTTACAAGGCATGGCTGAGCGATGAGCCTTTCGTCCATCTGTGCGGCAAGCGTTACATTGACCGCGTAGAGGATGTAACCAAGGTTACTGTTTACTCCAACCAGAAAACTGTTGAGCTGTTTGCCAACGGCGTATCTCTGGGTGTGAAGGAAGCCCCCGACCACTTCTTCTATTTCGATGTTCCCAATGTGGGTGAGACCAAGCTGGTAGCCGTTTCCGGCGACCTGAAGGATGAGAGCGTTATCCGTAAGGTAGATACCTTCAACGAGGAATATCGTATGAAGGAAGTAGGCGCTATCCTCAACTGGTTTGACATCGATGAGCGCGAGGGCTACTTCAGTCTTAACTCTAAGATGGGCGACATTATGGCTACCTTCCGCGGCAAGCTGTGGCTGGGCAGCATGATGCTGACCATGAAGAAAAAGATGGACGCCAATAAGAAACCTGAGAAGAGTGGCGAGAAGAAAGGCGGCTTTGAAATTGATCTCAAGGGCATTAAGGGTATGGGCCAGATGTTGGGCGGCTTTACTGTTCTGCGCTTGACCTCCATGATGGGTATGGCTAACATCAGCTTTACCAAGGAAGAGCTTCTGCAGATCAACAAGAAGCTCAGCCGCATCCGCGCTCCCAAGAAGAAATAAATAAAACAGAAATCTGCGAGCCGAAAAGCTCGCAGATTTTTTGTTTATAATATATTATTGCAAATAGGCTGGTTTGTAAAAAATCTTGCTTTTTGCGGTGGTTTTCTATATAATTACATTAGTTTAGATTTTAGGAGGAGTATATGGCTTATACCGTATTTACCGATGGATGTTCCAATTTGCCTGGGCGGATTTTGAAAGAACTGAATATTCGGGTGCTGCCCTGCAGCTATATTCTTGACGGAGAACCCGGCGTTTACGACGGAGATATTGAAGCCTTTGATGCGCACGCATATTACGATAAACTGCGCGCCGGCGCCGAGATGAAGACCAGTTTGCTGAATTCTCAGCTCTTTATGGAGCATTTCCGTACTGCTCTGGAAGCGGGTGAGGATGTGGTCTATGTAGGCCTTTCCTCCGGCGTCAGCGGCACATTGCAGGCTGCAAAAATTGCGGCAGAAGAGCTGATGGAGGAATTTCCGGAGCGGACAGTTCGGGTGGTAGACTCTTTGGGCGCAGGTTTTGGCCCGGGATTGCTGGCTTGCCGGGCGGCAGATTTGCGGAATGAAGGTAAGACGGCGAAGGAAGCCGGAGAAATCCTGGATGAGGAAGTAAAGCATCTGCTGCAGATCTTCACTGTGGATGATTTGAATTTCCTGAAGCGGACAGGCCGTGTCAGCGGCGCAACGGCAGCAATCGGCACGATTCTCAATATCAAGCCTCTTTTGTGGGGAGATCCCACCGGCCATATTGTTGCTCTCAGCAAGTGCCGGGGCAGAAAGAAAGCCATCGAGGCCATTTTGGAAATCTACCGGACGCGGTCCATCGACGCCCAAAACCAGCGCATTGCGATTTCCCATGGCGATTGCCTGGAGGAAGCCCAGTTTTTGGCAGACAAGGTCTGCGAGATTTGCAAGCCTAAAGAGCTGATTATTTGTCCCCACGAGCCTTTTACCGGCTCTCACGTGGGTCCGGGTATGCTGGCGCTGTTTTTCTTTGGCGAGGAAAGATAAAAATATCCGGGGGTCAGGCATATTGCCTGGCCCCCGGTGCTTTATTACACATACAAAACTGAGCACAGCGCAAAAAGGAGCATTGTGATCAGCGTCAATACGGAAAGCGCAGAGGAAATATGTACCTGTTCTGCTTCTTCTTTGGAGAAAATGGGGATAATGTAGGGCGGCGGCAGGATAAACAGCACCACCAGTGCGCCCTCAAACATCATTCCACCCAGTACGGTGCGGTTCAGTAGGGTTAAAAGGCCCAGCATACCGCCGGCGATTACCAGTCGCATAGCGACCAAACCGCCGGTCTTTTTCCAGTTAATCTCCTTAAATACAAGATCATAACCTACAGCAAGGAGAATGATCGTGGCAGTAGGAGCGGAAATAAAGCCGGTAACGGATTCAATCACCCTACTGATGCCCCAGCCTCTCAGCAGGTCGTAAAGACCGCTGGCACCTACCACAAGACCCAAAATCACAGCAATCAGGGTGGGGGAGGTGAGGATGTCATTCAAAATGGCTTTGGGACTGGACTTTCCGGTGAGTAACATTTTGTAAACCGTAAAGACGAAAATTTCCTGACCCAATGTAATCATAGCAAAGGTGGCGATGCTCTTGTCCGGGAACAGCAGGGCAAACAGGGAAAAGCCCAGCATACCTGCCTCAAAACCGGAGGCCACAAAGGGGGCGGTTTTGCTGCCGGATTTGCTTACCTTTACCCACAGAAAACCCAGCGCCAGCATTGCGCAGCAAGCGGTGAAAATTACCGCCGGCAGGATCACGGCAGAGAGGGAATAGGACGCGGTCGCAAAGGAGGCAAACAGAGCAAAGGGCAGTGTCAGGTTGATAACCACTTTTTTAAGGGTATCCACGCTGCCCCTGTTAAGAAAGCCACTGCTTCTGCAGAACATACCCATTCCCAGCGCCACAAATACGGGCAGGGCAGTGGAAATTACAGAAAGAATTCCGTCCATAGATTACTTGATAACGCCCTTTTGGACAATTACGTTGGCATAGATAGCGGTTTCACCGGTCTGAATGATGCAGTGGCAGTCCTTAGCTTCGTCGTAGAAATCAAAACGGTCGATATTGCCCACAGCGTCTGCACCGCGGTTGTCGTACTTGGCAACGATCTCTTTGTAAGTATCCCAAACGGGGATCACAAGATCTTTGTCGCAGTCCATCTTTTCCATAAGAACGACGGGCTTTTCCACATAAGTGTCTGTGGGAATCACCTGCAAGATGGCATCCAGCAGCTCGGGAACACCGTGGCCGTCGGCCCGGAGGAAAATAGCGCCCTTGGCTTTTGCCATAGCAGCGCCGGGGAAATTGCCGTCGCCGATGCAGATGCGGTCGCTATGACCCATCTCGCAGAGAACCTTAAGAAGTTCAGGGGAAAGAATAGGGGGGATGTTTTTTAACATAGGATTACCTCCAATTTTGGAAAAGTGGCGGTCAGGAGACCGCCACTTGTTTTGTTAGTTGCTTAATATGCCTTGTACATAGGACCGTAGGCGGCGCAAGCACGGTAGTCTGCGCTTTCCTTGTCCATACCAAATGCGTTCCAAGCGGCGGGACGGAAGATGTCCTCGGTGGGAACGTTGTGCATACATACGGGAATCCGCAGCATAGAGCACATAGTAATGAGGTCGGCGCCGATGTGGCCGTAGGAGATAGCGCCGTGGTTAGCACCCCAGTTGTTCATAACCTCGTAAGCGGTCTTGAAGGGAGAGCCTTCCTTGCCGTCGCAGCGAGGAGCAAACCAAGTGCAGGGCCAGGTGGGGTCGGTACGCATCATCAGGGTCTTGGTTACATCATCGGGAAGCTGTACAGTCCAGCCTTCTGCGATTTGCAGCACGGGGCCCAGACCCTTAACCAGGTTCAGTCGGCTCATTGTAGCGGGCATTTCTGCACGAGTCGTGAAGGAGGAGGAGAATCCGCCGCCACGGAAGTAGCCGTTGTCAGCCGCGGGCCAAGTGGTAGCTTCGCACATCTTCTTGATGTCTTCCTCGTTAACTTCCCACCACTTTCTCATAATGCCGTTGCCGTTCTCATCCTTGCACTCACCGCAAGCATCCAGAGCGGTAGCGCCGGAGTTGATGAGGTGGATGAAACCGCCGTTTTCCAGAGCCTTGCCTTCAACCTTGTAGCCGGAAGCACGCTCGCAGGCCTCGGGAGACCAGTAAGTACGGACGTCGGAGAACATCTGAGCGCGGTTGGTCAGAAGCTTCATGAACAGCATACCCAGACCGTTGAGAACGTCGTTCTCGGTAGCTAGGATATAGGGCTCGCGAGCGCCGTTGTGGTCAAAGGTGGAGTTGAGCAGAGCTTCGGGGAAGTCGCAGTTGGGGTAGAAGTCAGTCCACTGACGCTGACCCTGGAAGCCACCGGCGATGGCGTTGTGGCCAACCATCTCTTCCTCGCAACCTGCGGGCAGGTTGGGGTTGCCGTTGAACATATCCTTAATAATGCAGTACATCTTAGCCAGGAAGTCCCACTGCTCGGCCTTCTTCTCGTCGGAGGTCTTAACGAAGTCGGGGTTCTTGTCCCAGCCTTCCTTGCAGTTCTCGGCGATCCAAGTCTTTGCGCGGGCAACTTCCTCTGCATCATAGATGCCTTCGGACATTCGACGGATGATTTCTACCTCGTCAACGGACTCAACACGCATACCCAGGTAGGACTCGATGAATGCGGGATCGATGATAGAACCGCCGATACCCATACAGATAGAGCCGATCTGCAGGTAGGACTTGACACGCATAGTAGCAACAGCAACAGCAGCGCGGCCGAAGCGCAGCAGCTTCTCCTGAACGTCAGCGGGGATGTTGGTTACTTCGTCCAGATTCTGAACGTCGTGGCCGTAGATACCGAATGCGGGCAGACCTTTCTGTGCGTGGGAAGCCAGCACGGATGCCAGGTAAACTGCGCCGGGACGCTCGGTGCCGTTGAAGCCCCAAACACCCTTGATGGTCTGAGGATCCATATCCATAGTCTCGGAACCGTAGCACCAGCAGGGAGTAACGGTCAGGGTGATGTCGACGCCGTTTCTCTTGAACTTCTCGGCACAGGCAGCAGCTTCTGCTACGCGGCCAATGGTGGTGTCGGCGATGATGACCTTTACAGGCTCACCGTTGGAGTACTGAATGTTTTCTTCAAACAGCTTTTTGGCAGCTTGTGCCATAGCCATTGTCTGCTCTTCCAGGCTCTCACGAACCTTCAGAGGACCACGGCGGCCGTCGATGGTGGGGCGAATGCCGATTACGGGATATTCGCCGATGTATCTGTTCTTTGCCATAATACTTTCCTCCTGTTTTTCACCGCAGAATGCTGCGGCGGAATATACAATATATAATATAAAAGCGGGGATGCTTTCATATTCCTTAATTAGAACTGCAGAAGCTGACAGGGGAGCCGGGCGCTCCGGGCTTCTCCGGTATATCCCTGTATGCGCTGGATTAAATATTCTCCTGCAAGCTGACCTAATTCTGCTTCCGGCTGCCAAATCACGGGAAGGGGCGGCTTCATCATTTTGCAGACATCTACGCAGTCAAAACCGATCAGGTCGATATCGTCGGGAATTCGGGCGCCTAAATCTCGAAGCGCGGTGAAGGCGCCCAATGTAATGTCGTAATTGGTGGTAACAACAGCGGTAGGGCGGTCTTCCAGCTTCAAAAGCTGCTCACAACCATGATAGCCGGTGCCGAAGGCGTGGGGGCCGCTGACGACAAGCTGGTCGTCATATAAAATGTTGTGGTCGGAAAGCGCCCGGAGATAACCGATTTGCCGCTCCTTCGCGGAAAAAACCGACTTAGGTCCGGAGAGTAAGCCGATTCTGCGGTGGCCCCGTTCAATCAGTTGGGAAACGGCTATATGTACGGCGTCGGCGTTTTCTACAAGAATGGTGTCGCTGTGAACACCCTGAATCATACGGTCAAACTGCACGACAGGGATGTTGCAATTGGCAGTGAGTTCATAAAATTCATCAGCAGTCAAGTCCTCGGGGGCGTAAACAAGACCGTCAATACCGTTGGAAATAAGGAATTGCAGATTATCTCGTTCAAGACCGTGGTTTGCACTGTAGCAGGAAACCAGACTGTGGTAACCATGCTCCCGCAGAACCTTATCCAAGGCGTTAATGAAGCTGCCGTAGAAAGGGGCGGCTAAGTCGGGGATCAAAATGCCGATGGAGCGGCTGCGCTGGGTCTTGAGACTTCTGGCAAAGGGATTTACCCGATAATCCAAAACCTCAATGGCCTGACGGATGGCAGCTGCGTTTTCTGACCGGACATTTCCTCCGTTCAAATATTTAGAAACAGTGGCAATGGAGACGTCGGCCATCTTTGCCACATCCTTTATGGTTGACATCTATTTCAACCCTTTCAAAAACGAAACGTTTCACTTAAAAAATAGTTCTACCGTAAAAGGCAGGAAGTAAGTGTACTATTATAATATAAAAAGATTTTTGTGCTGTCAATACAAAAATTTCAAAAAATGACTTGATTTTTTTAGTAAAATTGATTATAGTATTCATACCAATGGGTCTTGTGCGTACAAAACCGAAAGCCTTTTGTGCAAAAAATACAAGCGAAACGTTTAGCGATTGTGCGAAACGTATAGGCGACTACGGAAATCGACAAAATATTCGTTTTCGATTTTTGCAGCATGAAGCAATCAATGAGAAAGGTGAGTTGAATGGGCGAAACAATTCTGAAGATGCAAGGCATTCAGAAGTACTTCTCCGGCGTTCACGCGCTCAAGGGCGTTAACTTCGAGCTAAAGGCAGGCGAGGTTCACGCACTGATGGGCGAAAATGGTGCCGGTAAGTCTACGCTGATCAAGGTACTTTGCGGCATCCATAAAAAAGATGGCGGTACCATTGAATACCTGGGTGAGGAGGTCAGCTACGATCATATTGGCCTGTCCCAGGATGCCGGCATCAGCGTTATCCACCAGGAACTGAATATGATGAACCACCTGACGGTGGCCCAGAATATGTTCATTGGCCGTGAGTTTATGAAAAATGGCCTTATCGACGACAAGGGTATGGAGGAAGAAGCACAGCGCCAGTTTGAAAAGATGGGCGTTAAGATCGATCCCTCTGCCAAGCTGGGCGACTTGACCGTTGGTAAGCAGCAGATGGTTGAGATCACTAAGGCTATCTCCCGTGATTGTAAGCTGCTGGTTCTGGACGAACCTACCGCAGCCCTGACACTACCTGAAGTAGAAGAGCTGTTTAAGATCATGAACGAGCTGCGCGACAAGGGTATCGGCATGATCTACATATCCCACCGTATGGATGAGATTACCCGTATTTCTGATCGTGTTACCGTTATGCGAGACGGCGAGTATGTGGGTACGGTAAACACCGCGGATGTTACAAAGGACGATATCGTTAAGATGATGGTCGGCCGTGTTATTATGGGTGAGCAGAAGCCTCACAGCAATGTACCTGCTGATGCGCCTGTGGTTTTGGAGGTCAAGCACCTGAATGCTGGCAGAGAAGTTAAGGATGTAAGCTTTACCCTTCGCAAGGGCGAGATCCTGGGCTTTGCTGGTCTGATGGGCGCAGGTCGTACTGAGGTTGCCCGTGCGCTGTACGGCGCAGACCGCAAGCAGACCGGTGAGATTTTCATCAACGGCAAGAAGGTTAAGCTCAACACCCCCGAGCAGGCTGTTAAGCACGGTATCTGCTACCTCAGTGAGGACCGGAAGCGTTTCGGCTTAATGCTGCACAAGTCCGTTACTGAAAATTCTGCCATCGCATCTGTGGATGATTATATTCGTGGCGGTCTGATCAATGACGCTGCTATGCGGGAAGCTTCCGCTAAGGCCAATGAACTGCTGCGGACAAAAACTCCCTCTATGGAGCAGCTGCTGAAGAACCTCTCCGGCGGCAACCAGCAAAAGGTTATCATCGCCCGTTGGCTGATGAAGAACTCCGATATCTTTATTTTCGACGAGCCTACCCGCGGCATCGACATTGGTGCAAAGAGTGAGATCTACAATTTGATGGACGAACTGGTAAAGCAGGGTAAATCCATCATTATGATTTCCTCCGAACTGCCGGAGGTTTTGCGCATGAGCGATCGCGTTCTGGTTATGTGCGAAGGTCGCAAGACCGGCGAGCTGGATATCGCGGAAGCAACACAGGAAAATATTATGCAACTTGCCACTATGCGAGAGGAGAATTGATATGAATAAGAAAAGTCCTATGGACACAGTAACCAATCTGCTGTCCAGCGGCAAGCAGAATTTTATCATTATTCTGGCTGCCATTGCACTGTTCGCTGTTTTTACCCTGATTAACCCTAACTTTGCCAGCCAGGGCAACCTGCTGAACATTGCAAAGTCCCTGGTTCCCTATGCGATTTTGTCCTTAGGTGTTACTTTCGTTATCGCCACCGGCGGTATCGACCTGTCCATCGGTACGGTTCTGTTTGGCTCTGCTGTTTTGGCAGGCGCTCTGTGTAAGACCGGTGTTACTGCTGAGGAAGGCACGCTGTGGCTGACCATTCCGATTATTTTGGTTACCGGCTTGGTATTTGGTCTGATTAACGGCCTGTTGGTTGCCAAGTGCAAGATCGCGCCCTTTATCGCAACCCTGGGCTCTATGCTCTTCTCCCGTGGTTTGACCGCTGTGATTGCAGAAGCTGTTCGTGGTACATCTTCCGCCATCAAGTATCCTTCCACCGGTTGGTTCCAGAAGGTCTTTACCAACCTTGACGGTTTCCCCATCGGTATTGTTTGGGTACTGGCGCTTACTATTATCTGTATGATCGTGATGTACAAGACCAAGATTGGCCGTTACATCCTGGCGATCGGTTCCAATGAGGAAGCTGCTCGCCTGTCCGGTATCAATACCGATAAGTACAAGATTATCGCTTATGTGATCTGCGGTTTCTTTGCATCTCTGGCAGCTCTGTTCTATGTGGCTGCAAATCCCTCCCTGAACCTGGCTGCAGGTAACGGTATGGAGCTGGATGCAGTTGCCGGCGTGTACATCGGCGGTACTTCTACCACCGGCGGCGCTGCTACAATCATCGGTTCCGTGCTGGGCGCACTGATCCTGGTTATCATCCGTCAGGGCTTGAACCTGGCTATGGCTACCGGTGTTGGTATCTCCGCAACTAACATTACCTATGCGGTTACCGGTATCATCGTTGTTGGCGCAGTTATGCTGGACGTTATGAAGAAGAAGAACGCCAATAAGGTCAAAATCGAAAAGCCGGTTGAAACGGCTAAAAAGTAAGACCCATATTATTTCGTAATAAACCGACAGGTTTATATAAAAATTATAGGAGGAAACTTAAGTATGAAAAACGCAAAAGTTCTTATTCCCGTTATCGCTGTAGTACTCATTGCTGCAATCGTTCTGGGCGTCGTTCTTCTGGGCGGCAACAATGCTGGTACCGCAGAAAAGACCATCGCTGTTATTGCTAAGGGCGAGACCCACGCTTTCTGGCAGGCTGTTAAGGCTGGCGCAGAGGCTGCCGGCGCAGAAGCTGGCTACAAGGTTACCTTCCGTGGCCCCACCTCCGAAAATGAGAGCGAAGTTCCCAACCAGCGTGAAATGGTTCAGGCTGCTCTGAACAATCCCAGTGTTAAGGCTATCGTTCTGGCTACCATCGGCACCGGTTTTGCTGATGAGCTGATCTCCGCTTACGACAAGGGCCTGCCCGTTGTTGAATTTGACTCCGGTCTGTACGCAAACGGTGCGGACATCACCGCTGGCAAGGATCCCACCATCGGCCTGGTCGCTACTGACAACAAGCTGGCTGGCGGTGTTGTTGCTGAGAACTTCTATGCATACCTGAAGGCACAGAACGTTCTGGTAAACGGCTATAAGATCGGTGTTATCCAGCACGACTCTTCCGCAACCGGTATTGACCGCGCTGAAGGCTTCATCGAGAAGATCAATGCTCTGGCTAAGGCTGATAATATCACCCTGGACATCAACCGTCAGGTAAAGCAGAATGTTGCCGGTGAGTATAAGCTGGGTCTGACTGCTCTGAAGGATTGGGGCGCACAATCTATCTTCATGACCAACGAAGGCGTTGTCAATGAAGTATTCCCCGAAATCTCTGACAGTGCTGCTACTTACAAGGACATTCTGTTCTGCGGCTTCGACTGCGGCACCAACCAGTACAACTGGATCAAGGACGGCGGCGCAAAGTATGCTCTGCTGGTCGGCTCCGTTGCTCAGGACTCCTACAAGATCGGCTACGAGTCCGTCAAGCTGGCTATCGCTAAGCTGGAAGGCAAGGCTGTCTCCGACGTCGGCATCGGCGGTGAGTGGTACACCAAGGAGAACATCGACGCTCTGAAGGACAAGAACGTCTTCTACATGGGCTAATCCTTGTTGTAAAACATAAACACAACTAACTAAAAAAGGACCGGCACCGCTTTTGCGGTGCCGGTTTTTTAACAGGAAAGGGACAGTTGTAATTTTTTGTCGAATATGCTATTGTATAAGAAATACAACAAGGGAAGGGAAGATTCGAATGGCAAAATTGGCAGTAGAAAAGCAGATCCATTCTAGGAAAATCAAAACACCCAATGCTATTTATAACATTTTGGGTACCGTGTGGCGCCTTTTTATGTATAAGCAGTACAATGTGCATTATACCTTCAAAAAGGATTTCCGGAAGGAGTCCGGACCTTATTTCTTTATCAGCAACCACGCTTCTCGGCTGGACTATATTTTTACCGGTGTGCCGCTGTTGCCTGTGCGTATGAATTATGTGGCGGGCTATAACGAATTCCATCGTTCTCACCTGTCGCTGGTGTTCAATCTCCTGCGGGTCATTCCCAAGAAAAACTTTACCCCCGACCTTTACACCGTAAAAGAAATCAGCCGTGTTATTAAATCCGGCGGCAGAGTGTGTATCTTCCCGGAGGGTATGAGTTCTATTTCCGGCGCCAACCAGCCGGTGGCAATCGGTACGGGAAAGCTATTTAAGCATCATAAAGTGCCGGTGTATTATTCTGTGATTCGTGGCGGCTACCTGACCAGCCCGAAATATAACTTAAAGGATCGCTGTGGCAGAGTGGAAGTGGAGTTTGACCAGCTGTTCACCCCGGAGGACTTGGAAAAAATGAGTCCCGAGCAGATCGAGGAAGCCATCAATAAGGCCATTTACCACGACGATTATGCTTGGAACAAGATCCACAAATATTCCTATAACATCGGAGATAACGGCGCAGAGGACTTGGAAGATCTGCTTTTCTGGTGTCCTAAGTGCGGCAAGCAGCATACGATGGCAACCAAGGGTAATACCATTTTCTGCACAAACTGTGGTAACGGCGCAACCCTTGCCGATACTTATGAGCTGATCCCCTTTGATGAGACCTGCGTGATCCCTGAAACCCAGACCGCTTGGTTCAATATGGAGCGGGATGTGATCCGCAAGGAGGTAATGCTGGAGGATTTCGCGCTGGAAGAGCCTGTAAAGCTTGGTATCCTGCCGGAATATGAGCTGCTGACCAATCAGGCCACCTCTCAAGAAGTGGGTAGCGGCGTTCTTCGTCTGGACAGAACGGGTCTTAGCTACACCGGCACGAAAAATGGGGAAGATTTTTCTTTCCATATCGATAGCCAGGAACTCCCGACCTACGGTATGTGCACAGACTTGAGCCGCTTCTATACCTTCCTGAAAGGTGAGTTTTTGGAGTTTTATCCGGAGCATCGGGTAGTGGAAAAGTTCTTCCTGGCTACAGAAGAAATTCACCGCTTAAACGGCGGCAAATGGAAGGCTTTTTCTCCCAAAGAGGAAGCAATAGCGAAATAAAAAGAGGAGGCTTATGCCTCCTCTTTTTTTGTCGGGAATATGTAATTATTTGTGGTAATGGAGCACATATTCCACAAGATCAATGGTTTTTTGGATCATTGCGGGATCTTTTTCTACCACCAGAAGCTTAAATGCGCCACCTATACAAAAGCGGATGGACAGTTTAATATCCTCGCTGATAAATTTAGGAACATATTTTTCCATAAAAATGGCTTCCACATCGTTTACAAAGGTATAGAGGTCTTTGTTGTATAGTGCTTCTATGATGGGCAGTTGGCGTTCGAAAGTACTAAGCACGGAGAAAGCAAAGGAACGGGTATCGGACAGGAACTTGTCCACATCCCGACATTGGCTGAGCAGCTCGATGACAAATTCTTTGCATACCTGCTTATGAAGGCTATCAATGGTCTCATAATGGGCATAAAAGGTGGTTTTGTTGATCATTGCTGCTTGGCACAGGTCTTTGACCCTTACAGTGGCAACACCCTGTTTTTTTAATGCCAAATAAGCGTTTTTGATGGCGATTTCTGTCTTCTGAAACCGGAGGTCATTTTTGTTCATAAAAATTTCACCCCTCAAAGGTAGTTAACCAACTTTTTTGGCGTATCGGTGGTTGAATAAACAACTGTAGTTGTATATAGTTGTACCACAAGATAGATTTACTGTCAAACATTAACTGCAGGAGGGAAGAAAATGAAAAAAGTTGCAAATGTGCTTGTGCAATACCGGCTGTATTTTTTTATTGCCAGCGTTGCGCTTGCGGTTGCCTGTGCGTTTTTGATTCCGCAGGTAACGATCAATTCGGATCAAACCAAGTATTTGGCGAAGGATTCGGCTATGAATAAGGGCTTGGAGATTGTCCAAAAGGAATTTCCTGCTATCGAATTGCCGGATAGCTTTCAAATTATGTTTGAAGGGCTTACACCTTCCGAGAAAACAGAGATTTTTGAGGAGCTTCAGGAATTTGAGGGTGTCAGCGCCGTAACCTATGAAGAGGGAAGCCCGGAGCACAACACAAAGACTTTTACCATGTATATCGTGCAAGCCGATGGGGATCAGGTCGATGCGGTAATTGAAAGTATGAAGGAAGCCTACGAACAGGACTATTCCGTTTATACATACTATGCAGGCGGCTATTTGGATGTTTTGGACAGGCTCATTCCCATGGCGGTTACCATCGGCTTGATCGTATTGCTGCTGCTGTGCAAGTCCTATTTTGAGCCTGTGCTGCTACTGGCATCCATCGGTGTGGCAATTCTTATCAATGTGGGCTCCAATGTGATTTTTGAAAGTGTTTCCGATATGACTTTTGCTATTGCGGCGGTGTTCCAGTTAGTTTTGTCTGTTGACTATTCCATTATGCTGATGCACCGCTATGAGCAGGAATATGAGCTCCTCGGCAGAACCAACAAGAAAAAGGCAATGCGAAATGCCATTGTCAATGCCTGTGGCTCTATCGCAAGCAGCTCACTGACCACCATTGTGGGTCTTTTGGTGCTGCTGTTTATGAGCTTTACCATCGGCGCAGATATCGGTCTTGTCATTTCCAAGGGTGTCTTTTTTAGCCTTATTTGCGTATTTACGGTTATGCCCACTCTGATTTTGTGGTTTGATGAGCTGGTATTTAAGTTCAACAAGGAAAACCTGAAAAAGCAGAGACTTATGAAAAAGGAGGGTGCGGAGAATGCTGGATAAAATCGTCGGCGCTATCGGCGCGTTCAGCTATCGGCATAGAAAGTTGATCGCCGCCCTTGCCTGTATTTTGTTTGTCTGTACAGCTGTACTCCAGAGCTTTGCGGAGATTGAGTATTCCTACGCCGAGGAAAGCATAGTATCAGATATTTTTCCTCAGGACGATAACCTTCTGGTCGTATACGACAACGAGGATGAGGATAAAATCGGTCAGGTGCTGGAGTATTTGGTAAAAGACGAGCACGTTACAAGTGTGCAGGCCTATGCCAATACGCTGGGACTTGAAATGGCGCCCGGGGATATTGCCGGTATGATGGGCATCGATGAGATGTTTGTCAATGTGCTCTTTTATATGTATGAGTACGGCATGACCGCTGAGGCAATGAAGCTGGTAGATTTTACGAACTTTATTACTTCTGACAGCTTTTTGGGTAACGAGATGTTCTCCTCGATGATTGACGAGGAAAGCCGGGCGCAGATTGGTCAGCTGGGGAGTCTTATCAATGCCATAGCCAGCGAAGAGAAATACTCCGCAGAAGAGATTTCTGCAATTTTGACGGTCGATAAGAAAATTGTGCAGAGCATTTTCTATATTGAACAGATGAAGAATATGACGCTGCAGACCGCACCCCAAACCCTTATGGCAACTTTTGCAGATCTTTTGGGTATGGATGCAGACAAGATTGAGGTGCTGTTTGATGTGGAGCCTGTCAAGGCTATGCGGGCAGCGGATTTTGTGGACCTGCTTTCAGACATTGCCCGCTTTGCCCAGGGCGTTCTCGATAAAAATCAGCGCAGCCAGCTGGCTATGCTGGAAGAGATATCTTCCATCGTGCAGAGCAATAAGAAGCTAACCCCTGAAGATCTTGCAGAATTATTTGCAAGCGTGGGCGAGAACGAGATGCTCACCGAGGACAATATTACCCTCCTTTACATAATGGCACAAAGCAATATGGTGGATATGTCCGAAAAGAAAATCCCGTTGCTTGATCTTCTTTTGTTCCTTTCGGAAGAGGTATTCAATAACGATATGTTTGCGCCCTTCCTGGATGAAAGTATGAAGACGCAGTTTGCCCAGGCGCAGACAATGATTGATGAAAGCTTGGCGCAGCTGGTGGGCAAGGATCATTCCAGAATGGTAATTACTCTGGACTATCCGCTGGAATCTGCTGGTATCAATAATTTCTATGTGAATTTCTCCGAAATGCTGGATAGCACGCTGGAAGCGGAATATTATCTTGTGGGCCTTTCTGCAATGAGCTATGAGGTTTCCCAAAGCTTCCGGGATGAATATACGGTTATTTCCATCATTACGGCGGTGGCGGTTTTTGCGGTGGTTCTGTTTACTTTCCGAAAGCTGTCTGTTTCTCTGCTGCTGATCGGCGTCATTGAATGCGCGGTATTTGCGATGATGAGCGTGATGGTGATTATCGGTGAGCCGATGTTCTTTATCGCGCTGATTTTGGTGCAGTGTATCCTAATGGGCTCTATGATTGACTACGGTATCCTCTTTACCACCTACTATAAGGAGGTCAGAAAGGAATACCCTGTAGAAACCGCTCTGCCGGAGGTTATGCGCAGAGCAACCCACGCAATACTTACCTCGTCTCTGGTGATTGTGCTGGTAACACTTCTGTGCGGAAGATTGATGTCCGGCGCGGTGGCAACGATTCTCACAACCCTGGGTATTGGCGCGCTGTGCGCAATCCTGCTGATCCTGTTCGTGCTGCCTTCTCTGCTGGCAATTTTTGACAAGCAGGTAATGGGCATTAAGGTAAAGAAGGAAGAGGAAAAAGACCCCTTTGACGATTAAGATTTATTTTACATATGTAAAAAGGAGCATCCCGATGGGATGCTCCTTTTTGTTATGCTTCTTCGGTTCCTTTAGAGAACACACTGATTAAGATGGTGGCCAGGAGCAGCACGGTAACTGCCACAACTACGCCCATACCCATCTGGATACCGGCTTTTTCTGCCACCAAACCCACAACGGCAGGGGTAATAATGCCACCGGTAGAACCTACCAAAACCATTGTGCTGACGCCCAAGTCGTTACCCTTGATGCTTTGCGTACCCAATGCCAGCGCAGAGGTGTAGATGGTTGCCATAAACAGACCGACACCCATAATGCCCAAGAAAATAGGTAATTCGCTGCGGCTGAAGAACACCAACAGGAAGAATATAAAAAGGCCTATGCCGTCTGCTACCAAGATGATTTTGCGGGAGATTTTGTCCACCAAGAGGGCACCCAGCATCCGACCGATAAAGATAACAACCCAAAGAAGACTACTCATAAGCTGAGAAACCTCGGCGCTGAGCACACCGATATCCTTAAAATAGGTTACAAGCCAGTTGACAATGGCGTATTCTACTGAGACATAGAAAAATAGGATTGCCGCGCCCAACCAGAAGTTCTTGTTCTTCAAGAAGCTGCGGTCCACATTGCGGATACTTTTGGTGATATTTTCCGCAGGCAGGCTCATCCGGCTATATACAATAATTTGTGCAAGACATAAAACGATAATGCCGGAGGTCATAATCTTCCAGCCCGTAGCATCGTTTTTGGTGCAGGCAATCAGCGCCAAAGGAGACAGTACTGCACCTGCGGCAAAAGCGCCGTGGAGCAGATTATAGCCGATGGCAGATTTTTTGCCGGGGAGTGTAGACATCATCGTGTTGGAGAAATTGGTATTTCCGCCCCGGGCAATGCCGATCATCACGCAGGCGGGCGCCACCAGCGCAATACCGCCAATGCCGGAGGTAATCAAGAGAAAGGCAATCGCCATCCACACGGAGGTCAGCAGAACGGTTTTTCGACGCCCGATGTAACTGGGAAGATAGCCTGCAATAAAAATCGAAGCGATATTTCCCCAGGAAGGCAGACTCAGCAAAATACCCGCCTGGGCATAGCTGATGTCATAGCTCTGGCGCAAAAAGGGCATCAAGTTGCCCAAAAGCACAGAGGATGCGCCGCTTACAAAAAACACGAACAGGGTTGCCCGCATCAGGGTATTTTCCTTTTTTGCGCTTGTAATTTGTTCCATTATAAATACCTCTTAAAAAGACTTGTAGCCATCTGCTGCAAGTCTGTAATTGGTTCATATTTTGCACAAGGGATTATACAATATAATCCATATTTTGGCAACCGCAGAGAATAAAAAGATAGGCAACTCCTTTGAGCCGCCCAACATAATTACTATATCATAGGCGTATGGGGTAAGTCAATGATAAATCGCTGATGAAAGACAGATTCTACCTTTTGCATTATTTTCGGCATTCCGGCAGGCTTATTTCTCCTAAAATCTTGTGGAACATCCCATCTTGCAAAAACGGCAGTCTTCCGCTACAATAAAGGTACGGAAAGGGTGATACCAATGATCTGATAACCCTTAGATCCTTATGAAAAACAGGATCGAAAGACGGACTTCCCCTTCCTCCCGAAGATATACATTTCTCAGAAACGATAGTAAAGGAATTGAACCGGGAGCAATTCAGAATGAGTAATAATTAGAAGTCGCGTCTAATCAAAGAAAGAGAGGTTAACCAATGATTGAACCCAAGAATTCAATGAAATAACCCTCAACCGTTGCAGTGAAGTAGGTAACGTGTTGAGGGTTATTTCATTTTATGCACGCTCCGGAAGGGGCGGTTTTTTATTGCGCTAGGATAGGGTTTGCGTGTTCTCCTAAAAATGAAGAAGGCGACAGGACTTGATTTGCATTTTCTCCTGCGACCGCAGGAGAAAATTAAGGTGTTGCCGCCATCCAACTGGCGGCAAGCAACAGTTCGCTAAACTGTTGCACTTAGGGGACAAGAGAGGTTTTTATAGCGGGTCCAATTATGTATGGGACTCATCAGAGACGAAGCTGTATAAATAGTTGTCTGCGATTGTAAGAAGTCCGGTTTGTCCTTTTTCAAAACCGTCGTACATCTCCTCTGGGACGTTTAGTTTTATCGTCTCGTCGCCAGACTTAAAAACCACAGTGAAAACCTTTGTGGTTTTCGGCGTCTTATATCCTATTGTCTTAACGAAACAGTACTGATCGATTACTGTGGCTTGTATTGTCCGTTCTGTGTATATAGGCGCTTGTGGGGCTGCCTCGGTTTTCTTCTGCTTCTTTAATGCTGAGATCAGACAGAACAAAAACATGGCGATACCACAGCCTGCAACGAGGCAGGAACATAAGATAGCTTCTAAGTTTAAATCCATAATATTTTCTCCTTAAATACAGTATAACAGGTATGTGATGCCTTATCAAGAGGTATTTATAACCCATGCTTTGGCGCATTTAGATGGGTTCAAGTCCTGTTTTTTCTTAAAAAACATTATGGACACACTGCAAAACTGTTATAAACCATAACATTTATCTTGCGTGAAAATTGGTCGCATTGTACAAAAAATTTATAATCCCTACAAAAATCTTGACAGTCATATATATATATATATATATATAATTGAGTTATGTTAGTTTTCGGTTATCGGGGCTTGCTGTATTTAGCAAAAGCCCCCAAGCCCAAAACGCATAATATGTAAGCAAAGGAGAAAAAATATGAAGACAATGAACAAGATATCACGCATTTTCGGTGTTATTGCATTTGTGCTTTGTTTGACGACGGTTATCGGCTTTAACGTTTTTGCAACAGAAACCGACAACGTAGTCGAAGGCGAAGTGATTGAGATCCGTACCTGGGATGATCTCAAGGCGCTTGATGCACGCGTAGAAGGCGGCGATATGCTGGAAGGCGTAACCGTCAAGCTGATGAACGACATCGATTTGTATGAGCTGGGTGAGGGCGACGAGCCCGTAACCTTTAACCCCATCGGCGCAAATGAGGCATATTTCAAGGGCACCTTTGACGGTCAAGGTCATACTATTAAGAATATGTACCAGAGCGGTTGGGCTTTGGACTATGATTGGTATAACTATGGAACGATTGGATTGTTCTCATATATTTGGAATGCAACGATCAAGAATGTTGTCATCGAAAATGCGGAATGCTTCGTTGAAGGCGGTAACGTAGCCGCTATCGCAGGCTGTGCGTGGGGTGATTGCACCTTTGAAAACATCACGGTCAAGAATTCTACATTTGCAACCTATAACAATCGTGCAGCCGGTATCGTTGGATACACCGGCGGCGAAGGAACTATGACCTTTAACGGAATTACAGTTGATGAAGATACTGTAATCGCAGGTCTGTGGGGTTCCTTTGACAGCTCGCTGGGTGGCGTGGTTGGTTCTATTCAGGACCCTACTAAGTTTGCTTTTGAGGACGTTACCGTAGAGTGTCGTCTGGACGCTTATAATGATGTAACCGCAGCCTACAAGTACTACGCATACCGTATGTGTGGTATGCTGATTGGTAAAATTCCGGTTGATAGCAGCAATCAGCCCATCCTTGACAATGTGACCATTGGCGAGGATGTGGTAATCGATTATAGCAATACTCCCGACTATGCTTATACAAACGCAAGCGGAAGTTGGGCGCGTGTTGAAGCGGGATATACTTACGGCGGCGTGGATCTGACTCAGTATCCCGATGCTGAAGTGATTTACAAGCCCTTCAACTCTATGTTCGGCGGACAGCAGTACGGCTCCTATGGTCAGGATGACCACGAGGAAATCGAAGCTATTGGTCGTGTGGCATCATTCGACGGCGAGTACTTCACCTCTCTTGAAACTGCAATCAAGGCTGCCGATGGTGCAATCGACAGCGAGGGCAATGCTATCCCCGTTAAGCTGATGGCAGACTACGATGATGACATTGTAATTACAGAGTCCTTAAATTTGGACTTGAACGGTTATTCGTTCACCGGTAACGTTACCGCTGCAGACGGCTACAAAGTCCTTTTCGAAGACGGCAAATACACCGTCGTTGAGATCCCTAAGATCTATGTAGCTACCAAGGCTGAGCTTAATGCAGCTCTTGAAGCAGCGAATGAGGGCGACATAATCATTCTCACTGCTGACATTGATTATGGTTCGGATCAGCTGAAGCTGACAAAGGCGATTACGCTTGATCTCGGCGGATACACTCTTACCACACGTAATGCATACGGCGGTATGAGCGTTAAGAACAATGCTACTGTTAAGAACGGTACTATCGTTCATGCAAGCAACACTGCGGCGATCAAGGTATGGAATGCTACCGCATTTGAAGATCTTGTAATTGACGTTCAGGGCAAGGGCGACGCCAACAAGACTATTGGCGGTATCGTCCTTCAGGAGGGTTCTACAACCCGTGTTGATTCCATTAAGAATGTAACCATTAAGGGCGCGGGTCTTACAAACGGTATCGAAACATACAACTGCGGTAATGCGGAGCAAGATGTTATCGGCGCTTTGGAAAATGTTACGATTGATGCAAACGGAACAGGTATGCTTATTTCTGCACCTTGCGGCACAGCAACAAACTGCACAATCGAGGGCGGAGAAAACGGTATCGAAATTTGGATCAAGGGCACTTACAGCGCATCTCTTGACCTTGTAAATTGTGATGTTAAGGGCGGTGTTTTTGCCCACGATGAATTCACAAGCAACCCTAACGCAGTTAATAACGGCACACTGGAATTTGCAGCTGACGAAAATACAACAGGTGCTGATACTGAGGATATCACACTCACGATTACTCGTGCAGAAAATGTTGAGGGCGATCTTAAGGAAATTAAGGACAGTGCTGCGGCTCAGATTAATGGCACATACTACGCCACAGTAGCAGAAGCAATCAAGGCAGCACAGGCGGGCGATACAGTCAAGGTGTTCGAAGGCACATATACGATGCCCTCTGTGAAGGCTGGCATTACTATCGAGGGTGTTGGGAATGTTCTTTTTGAGGGAACGCTTTCCGGAACTCTTGAAAACCTTACCCTTAAGAATATCCATATTAAGGGCGAAAATGCGCAGAGATGGGCTTATGCTAAGGGTAACCTTGTGTTCGAAAATGTAATATTTGAAGCAACAGGCGTATATGCCCTTCATTTCGATGGCATTACGGCAGGCGCAACCCTTCTTTACAAGGATTGTACGATCATCGGTTGGGCAGCAATGAGCGGTTCCCCCGAAAGCGTAGTATTTGACGGATGCACGATTAAGGGCAACGGTAGCTACGGTTTGATCAGAACATACTTTGATGCAACCATTCAGAATTGTACTTTCGATGTTTCCAATGTTAATACAGAAGATGCTTACCAAGATGGCATCCACTCCGTTGATGCAACGGTAACGGTTGAAAACTGTACAAATGTTAACGGCGATATGAAGGATATTATTGATACTTCTAAGGCCGGTTATATTGTTCTTGACGGTGAAACAATCCACTTCCACAAGTTCGATAAAGGTGAGACCGTAGCGCCTACATTTGATGCAGAGGGTTACACACCGTACAGTTGTCCTTGCGGTACGGAAGAAAAGCGGGACACAGTTCCTGCACTTATCGCAGTTGCTGAAGTAAATGGCGTTAAATACCAAACGCTTCAGGAAGCGGTTTCTGCTGCCAGTGAAAATGATATCATCTATATCCTCATCGAAACAGATGAAGAAATCACAGTTCCCGAAGGCTATGAGCTTATTAGAGGTACGGATGCCAATAACAATAAGGTATGTCGTCTTGTAAAGAGTACAATCGTTCCTGTAATTAAGGATGGCTTCTGGTGGGTCGGTGGTGTAAACACAGGCGTTCCTGCAACAGGCGCTCCCGGACAGGATGGCTCCGATGGCGCAGACGGTGAAGACGGTATCACACCTGCATTTAAGGTCGAAAACGGTGCGATCTACGTTTCTTATGACGAAGGCGCAACCTGGACGAAGCTTGCAGATATTGCAGGTGAGGACGGCAAGCCCGGCGCGGACGGCGCAGATGGTGAAAACGGGAAACCCGGCGCAGACGGTGAAGATGGTATCACACCTGCATTTAAGGTCGAAAACGGTGTGATCTATGTTTCTTATGACGAAGGCGCAACCTGGACGAAGCTTGCAGATATTGCAGGTGAGGACGGCAAGCCCGGCGCAGATGGCACAAATGGCGAGGATGGCAAGGATGGTGTAACACCTCTCCTCAGAATCAATTTTGAGACACATGAGTGGGAAGTGTCCTACGATAACGGCCAAACATGGGAGTCCCTTGGCGTAAAAGTGCCTGTTGAAGAGGCAGACAAGGATGAAACACCTGCTGAACCTTCCGAAAATGAAGGAGCATTCTCCCGAATTGCGAATATGATTGCCAAGATTGCCGATTTGATTGCTCAGATTGCGCAATTTATCACAAGAATTATTAGCTTTGTTGAAAGATTATTTGTTGCCTTATTTGCATAAATAAACTTTAGCCCCGCGCTCTTCGGAGCGCGGGGTGTTATATAAAAGTTTTGAAATGCTGCCCAAAGGATTCAGCCGAAGAATACTTCTTCCCGGAGGGTAGTACAGGTCAATCGCAAATAATAAATAGACTATGTAAAGGGTTGTTTTAATGGTACGGGCGACAGGGCTTGATTCAATCAAGGTTCGCCTCCGTCGAGCTGTCGGCGGCAACAGTTTAGTGAAATGTTGCAGTTAGATGGGTTCAAGTCCTATCTTTCCTCACATAAATAAAGCAGGGAGGCGGATGCCTCCCTGCTTTATTTGGTACGGGCGACAGGACTTGAACCTGCACGGTTACCCATTGGAACCTAAATCCAACGTGTCTGCCAATTCCACCACGCCCGCATATATAATTGACAATTGACAGTGGACAATTGACAATGTTTACAAAATTTTCAGCATTTCCTGATAGCTTTCCACACGCCAATCGGATTGTAACATTTCCGGCGCGATAGCGCAGACGAAATGGACTGTGCCGATGCCGGCGTTCCGGGCGCTGCCTAAATCACAATCCCGGTCGCCTACCATTACGGCATCCGCAGCAGTCATCCCATATTTTTCCATAAGATACTCTATGGCATCCGGGGCAGGCTTATAAGCGAAACAGGGAGATTCCGGCCCGATGATCTCCCGGAAATAACGGGCAAGACCGTATTTTTCTAAATATTGGGCGGTTGTGCTGCATTTACGATGGGTGAAGATATAATTCTTCCTACCGGTTTCGCAAATTTGGGAGAGAACCTTATGAATATCCGCCATAGGCTTTGCCAGGAGCTGGGGATTGATTTCTTTGTGAAAGCGATTGTAGGTATCTACAAATTCTTCCCGGTCGATACCGAATTTATCCGCATAGTGGTTGTGTGCCACAGTGATGTTCTGCAGCATG
>JAZOVI010000087.1:0-1692 GCA_045658625.1 Faecousia sp. | reverse complement strand
CCCAAGAAACACCACCAGCACAGCCAGTACATCATCCTCAATTCCGAAATCTTCGGCCTTTCCCGCGCCGATATAGAGATTGTAGGCCTGCTGGCCCGCTACCACCGCCATGGCGCTCCCACCATTGCCGAACCCACCTACGCCCTGCTCAACCAGAGCGACCGCCTGCGGGTGCAGAAACTGGCAGCCCTGCTGCGCGTGGCCGAGGCCATGGAACGCGCCCACTCCCGCCGCATCCGCCATTTCAGCGTGCGGCAGAACGGCCGCCGGCTAGAGCTGCTCGTGCCGGATGTAGCAGACCTTACCCTCGAAAACCTGGCCCTGCGTACCAAGGGAGCCCTGTTCTCCGATATCTTCGGGCTGGATATCGTTCTGCTACCCCATCAGAGTTGAGATTTACGGCTCTTCTGCTAGTTTTGTGGGATGAATCCCCAGATAACGAAAAACGAGAACGGAAAAATATCAGCAAAAGGTAGAAAAACATTGAGCATGGAGGAGATAACTCCTACCATGCCCTGTGTTATGTATTTGAAGTACTTGAAAATTACAGGATATAGCTTTGATAGTCAAGGCAAATTTGAATATGCCGTATGTCTTGAAGCAGAAAAAACGATTTGTCCTCATTGCAAGGGGGAGAGCCTGTATGCCCATGGATACAGGCATCGAAACCTCAGTCTCATGGGCAGGGATGGAGCCAGAAAACGTATAAGGCTCAGGCAACGTCGATTCAAGTGCCGGTGTTGTGGCAGGACTTTTATGCAGGATTGCAGCCGCATCGGTGTTGGCAAATGGCAGCGACGCAACGCCAGGCTCAATGATGCTATTTCGCGGGAATGCGCTAATGGAGTAAGCAATAAGCAGATTGCTCAAAAGTACCGGATGAATGCCAGCACAGTGGAAAGGCAGCTGCACAGGAATCATGAGCAGTTGCTACGCGAACAGCTGACTTATCCTTGCCCCATGGTGATGGGCATTGATGAACACAGCATTCACAGAGGCCGCACCAAAGGAGCGAAGTTCGCCGTTACCTTGACAGACCTTCGACATCGCCGGGTGTATGAAATCTTTGAGGATAAGAACTCAAAGACATTAGAGGCAAATCTGCGCCGCTTAAAAGGAAGAGAGAAAGTAAAAGTGGTATGCATGGACTTGAGTTCCCCCTTCCGTAACCTGGTGCAGCGGCTTTTCCCGAATGCTAAAATTGTTGCAGACCGGTTTCATGTGATAAAACTTGTTATCTCCACATTCCACGAGTTCTGCAAAGCTGAAGATCCGGACATTCGATGGAAGCGCGGCATCACCTGCGCTCTGCGAACAAAGGGTAAGAATCTGACCGCAAAACAAAATCAACTGCTCCAGAAGGAATTTGAGCAGCATCCAGCTATTCAGACAGCGCACGAATTCAAGGAAGAACTGTGTGCCTTATTAAGTATCAAGGAACAGAAGAGAAAAGCTTGCATTCCATTACTGGAAAAGCTCAAAGAAATGGTATGGCTATTGCTCCATGATGCGCCAGAGATATTCAAGAAACTTGGGCGCACCATCAGACAATGGTTCGAACCGATTATCCGCATGTGGCGCTTTACGAAAAGCAACGGAATCACCGAAGGCTTCCATAGAAAAATGAAATTAATTCAACGCCGCGCCTATGGCTATCGTAACTTTCAGAACTACCGATTAAGAGTCTTAATT
>JAZOVI010000086.1:0-5939 GCA_045658625.1 Faecousia sp. | reverse complement strand
GTTTTCCAGAGAACTGATGGTCTGCCGGGAAACCCCCAAAGCTTTTGCCATTTCATCCTGCAAGATTCCCTGTTCTTTTCTTATGTTCTCGATCTTGTTCTTCATAAGGCACCTCCGCATCTGACGTAAAGCTCGCTTTACACCAGAAGTATAGCATATTGTTTTTGAAATATCAAGTGTGCTTTACATATTTTCAAGAAAGAAAAGGCGGGGGATACCCGCCTTAATTACGCAGCCGCGTCCAGCATATTTTCAATAAAGATTCCGTACCCTCTGGTCGGATCATTTACTAAAACATGGGTAACAGCGCCAATTAATTTCCCGACCTGAATAATCGGACTACCGCTCATTCCTTGAACAATGCCGCCGGTGGCTTCGAGCAACTTGGGATCAGTAATTTTAATCAGCATATTCCGCCCACCGCCTTTGGAGCTGGGATAGATTTTCAAAATCTCCACAGAATATTCCTGTACTTCTTCCCCTGATACATTTGAACGTATCTTTGCGCTCCCTGTGTGAATTTCATCGTTATCTGCAACCGGTATAAGTTCCCCCTGCCAACCGGTTACTACTTTTCCAAAGATTCCCTGCTCCACATTCTTTTCAATGGTTCCAATAGAGGTTTTGTCCCGCAAGGTACCAAGAAGCTGGCCCGGATCGCCTGCCTTTCCCTTTACAACGGATAACACAGCAGCACGGTACAATTTACCGTCCCCCACAGGTATGAGATTTCCATCGCCCGTATTGACTCCGTGCCCCAACGCGCCATATGCACCCGTCTCAGGGTCGTACCAGGTAATTGTTCCCACACCGGACACACCCTGCTTCAGGTAAACTCCCAGTCTTGGCCCATCATCTGTAATAATAGGCAGCAATTTTGTACTTTTTGTCTTGCCATCCCGGATATAGCGAATTTCCACGTGTCCATCTGTAGTTTCCAGAATTTTCGTAATGTCCCCTGCATTTTTAATCGACCGACCATTGATATTGACAAGCCTGTCCCCTACCTGAAGACCGGCGCTTTTTGCGCCTGCGCCGAGGACATCGTCAAAACCGGCAATCACAGCGCCACTGTCGCCAATATGCAATCCCACAACCTGCCCCACAGGCACAAGCGCATCCACCGCAGAAGCCCCGAATGGCACTATTAGAATGAATAACGCCAATATTAAAACAGATATTGTTAATTTCTTCATATTTCCCGCCCCCTTGTTTTCTCTGCGTGTTTAATATTCCTCGACGCAATGTGTCATAACCTATGCAAATGTCGAAAAATAAGGGGGTATCTGTCAAATAGACCGCAATCTGTAAACCTATTTTATTATCTAAAATTTGATTAAAATACTTCACTATATTCCATTTACCTATTGACAAACTAGGTAAGTAATGCTATATTACCTACGGACCTAATAGGTAATTATTTCCTGGAGGATTTATATGCGAGTTTATGCTGATAATGCCGCAACCACCAAGATGAGCGATATCGCCATTGCGGCAATGACAGAATGTTATCATAACTACTACGGAAACCCGTCCAGCCTTCACTCTGTTGGACAAGAAGCGAAGGAAAAATTGGAGGATGCCCGTACTCGGGTAGCTGCCTGCCTTGGATGCGAACCCCGTGAGATTTACTTTACCTCCGGCGGCAGCGAAGCAGACAATCAGGCCATTGTTTCCGCCGCCCGGCTCGGTGCTAAGAAAGGTAAAAAACATATCATTTCTACTGCATTTGAGCACCATGCCGTTCTGCACATCCTGAACAAATTGGAAAAAGAAGGCTTTGAAATTACACTATTGGACGTAAGCAACGGCCACAACATCACTGCCCAGCAGGTAAAGGATGCCATTCGCGAAGATACCTGTCTTGTAACAGTAATGTATGCTAATAATGAAATTGGTTCTATCCTTCCTATCCCCGAGATCGGTGCAATTTGCAAGGAAGCAGGTGTCCCCTTCCATACCGATGCCGTACAGGCTGCCGGTCATCTGCACATCGATGTAAAGGAACAAAACATTGATATGCTCAGCCTTGCCGCTCACAAATTCCACGGTCCGAAAGGCGTTGGCGTTCTGTATGCCCGCCGTGGCATTGCCCTGCAAAACTTGATTGAGGGCGGCGCGCAGGAACGTGGCAAACGAGGTGGTACAGAAAACTTGCCCGGCATCTGCGGTCTTGCCGCTGCTTTGGAGGATGCCTGCGCAAATATGGATGAGCACACAAAGAAAGTAACCGCTATGCGAGACAAGCTGATTGCCGGTCTTTCCCAAATCCCCCACTGCGCCCTCAATGGCGACCCTGTCAACCGGCTCCCCGGCAATGTCAGCTTCTGCTTCGAGGGTATCGAGGGCGAAGCGCTGCTTCTCTATTTGGATGCCCACGGTATCAGCGCATCTTCCGGCTCTGCCTGCACCTCCGGCAGCCTTGATCCCAGCCACGTTTTGTTGGCTATTGGTCGTGTCCACGATGTAGCCCACGGCTCCCTGCGGCTGTCCCTGGATCACAACAATACTGACGAAGAGATCGACCATATCCTGACCGTCGTTCCCCAGGTAGTTTCCCTCCTGCGGAATATGAGTCCTGTATGGCGGGATCTGCAAAACGGCACACGAGAATATATACTCTAAGCTGAGGGGAGTCGAACCTCGATAGGTTTTGAGTTGCAGCTTTCCGCCAATACTGCGGAAAATCCTTCGAAAATATCGGACGGATATTCCCTTCGTGATTTTACTTGTCTTGACGAAAAGCTGCTATCTCAAAACTGCGCAGCACCCCACAGCAAGGAGTTTTGCTTTGGGTTTTTGCGCAGATGACGCAGCCTTGCTGACGCAAGGCAAGGAAGATAAGGAAAAATACAAATAAAAGAACTGCTGTGGGGCTGTCGGTGTTCGACTCCCCTCGGCTTAAAGGAGAAATCAATATGGCACTTTATAGCGAAGTTGTAATGGATCACTTTATGCACCCAAGAAATGTAGGTGTAATCGAAAACGCCGACGGTGTCGGCCAGGTAGGCAACGCCAAATGTGGCGATATTATGAAAATCTACCTGAAGATTGAGAATGACATCATCGTAGATGTCAAGTTTGAGACCTTTGGCTGCGGCTCTGCAATTGCCTCTTCCTCTATGGCAACGGAGATGATCAAGGGCAAGCCTCTCTCCGAGGCTCTGACGCTCACTAATAAAGCCGTTGCAGAAGCGCTGGACGGTCTGCCCGTTCATAAGATCCACTGCTCTGTGCTGGCTGAGGAGGCCATCAAGTCCGCAGTTAAGGATTACTATGATAAGAACGGCATCGCCTATGATGCAAAGTTGTTCCCCGACTGTGAGCATTGCGCTCACTGCGAGTAAGTTATGATTGTTTCCACAAAAGGGCGTTACGCCCTGCGGGTGATGCTTCACTTTGCCATTTACGGCAGTGAGCAGTACATTCCCCTGAAAGAAATTGCAGAATCCGAGGGTATTTCCCAAAAATATTTGGAATCTATTATGACTACCCTTTCCAAGGCAGGCTTTGTGGATGCCGTACACGGAAAAGGCGGCGGTTATCGCCTTAATCGTGCGCCGGAGACATACACCGTCGGTAGCATATTAAAACTGACTGAAGGCAGCCTGGCAGCCGTTTCCTGCACTAGTCAAGGCCCATCTGCCTGCTCCCGATCTACCTGCTGTCAAACAAAGCCCATGTGGGAAGAGTTAGATACAATCATCGATAACTACCTCGAAGGCGTTACATTGGCAGATCTTATGGATAAAAAATAAGCGGTGTGATTTCACACCGCTTATTCTTATATAAGCGTAACCTCTGCGCCAGTTCCGCATACCATTGGCATCATAGGTAAATGACCAGGTAGTGCCACTCTTGGCCATAGTGGCAAGCTGCCGACCCTGTGCCCAGGTATAGTTCCATGTGCCGTCGGATGTAAGGTTGCCTATGGTGTCGTAGGTGAAGGACTTGCTGTTGTAGGATGTGAGCAAATCGCCCCATTCCGTGTTTCCGTAGCCATAGGTAATGGTGCTGGTAACAGAACCCAATGTACCGTTGGTGTAGGCATATTCCTTTTTGCTTAGAATATTGCCGGCGTCATCATAGGTCCAAACCCAGGTCTTGCCCTCTTGCTGATTATCTTCCCGAAGCAGCTGATTTGCGGAATCGTAATGATAATAGGTGTTTTTGTTGCCGTCTTGCTTAACGTGTACAATATTACCGTTACCATCGTAGCGGAAGTTGTAGTTCCTGCCGAATGTACCTGTGGTCGCGTAGTTCCATACCGAAACTCTTTCAGATGTAGAACGGTCATCCGGTTGTTCATAGGAGATGTTTTTAAGGATGAAATGGGAGCTGCTACCGCCGTGGTATGTATACGAATTATCTTGCCGCCCATACGCATCATAAGTATAAACTTCCTTACTGCTGCCGGCTTCGATTTTATAAATCTGACCGTTGTCGTAGTAAGAATATTTTGTTGTATAGGTTGCGCTGTCAAGGGTTTCTTTTGATGTTTGTAAACGCCCCTGCTCGTTGTAAATCCTTGTTCACATTTGGCCTGTCATCCCGGGGTGAGTAAAATGCTCACCCCGGGACGCGGGTTAGGTTTGATGCGGATAGACTATGACTGTTTTGCTGTCAAGACAGAGAACTGTCTCTTATTTTCAAAATAGAAAAACTTATCCTGAAATAAGCTGGAATGATTCACAGAAAAAACTGATACTATTTTCCTCAAAATCCCATATGCGATAATTTGAAGCTGACTCCCAGCCTTTCTCTTTATTGCTTTCTATTTCTAAGCAACTAATTTGTAACGGATACGAAAAATCTACCATATTGATGCGGGACACATTACGAAATACTATACTATAGTTATAATTATCAAAGACAAATTCCCACAGCATCTCTAAATTTGCTATATCCCCCAAAATGGATATGTTTGTAATTAGTATATTCTTGCCTTGAAAGCAAAAGAAAGTATTGTTTTCCATTATTAATTAATCCTCTCACTAATTCCATCGCGGAATATATCACTATAGTAATACCTATGGATATGGGGGTTGCCATGATCAAGTCGACCGTGATTTGTCCAATCAATTCTCAACGCTTGCCGACCTGCAATATCATAATATGCAGTGGAGTATTCCCATTTTTTTGTATAGTCATTATAGCGGTAGACGGTGTATGTGCTTAGTGGTGTACTTTGGTTAGGTGCCTTAGCCTTCGTGTAGTATTCTTTGGGAAGGAGTGAACCTTGAGTGCCACTTGGCGAAGATTTACCGCCAGAGGCTACATTTCCTAAGTAACTGCTACCGCCACTGCCTCCACCAACACCTAAATTGTCCGGCACCATATCATCCCACGGTGTTTCATCATCCTGAGTGTATGATATATCGGCGGTTCCGGAAGCGTCTTTTCGGGAAATGGGATTGTTTCGACAGTAGGCAAACATATTATTGCCAAGTATGCCTTGACCGGTGGCAATGAGTGCATCCACATTAATAAATCTACCAATGGTGGGATTATAGTAACGGGATTGGAGGTAATAGAGCCCTGTTTCGTTATCGTAGACATAGCCACGGTAACGAAGGGGATTATGCAGACCCAGCGAGGATGCCATAGAGCCGGTGGTGGTTAGCAACTTACCCCAGGCATCGTAGACGTACTTGACTACCCAACCGTTGCTCTTTTGTATTACTATACCACTAAATTCTCAAATCGACAAGGCTAAAGATAACTAATTACATATTCTTAGTATAACTACGCAAACGTCACAACAGGAGACCTGTGGACAATCCACCTGTTCTTGCAAATAAAAGAACCTCCACCCTATCGGATGGAGGTTTATAATATGTTGGCATTACCTATTTTCACGGCCAGTCACCCGGCAACTATCGTCGGCGTACGTGTGCTTAACTTCTGTGTTCGAGATGGGAACAGGTGGACCCACACGA
>JAZOVI010000085.1:0-2726 GCA_045658625.1 Faecousia sp. | reverse complement strand
AAAAAGGACTTACTACGGTAACAGTAGTAAGTCCCTTTTTTGGCGGTTTGTCGCATCCGGGGAGGAATATCCGCCTGAAGCTATGATAATTGCAAAAGGCACACACTTTCAAGGGAAAACTGTCGAAATTTTTAGTTGTCTTTCCTGTAAAATAGTGGTATAATGAAAAGTACGAAAATATAAGGGAAGGTGTGTCTTTATGACAAAAATTGATATTTATTCCGGCTTTTTAGGCGCTGGTAAAACAACCCTGATCGCCAAAATGCTGAAAGAGCATTATGCCGGTCAGAAAGTTGTACTGATTGAGAACGAATTCGGTGAAATCGGCATTGACGGCGGCTTTTTGCAGGAAGCCGGCGTGGAAATTCGGGAGATGAACTCTGGCTGTATCTGCTGCAGCTTAGTGGGCGACTTCGGCAAAGCCCTTTCTCAGGTACTGACCGACTATGCCCCCGACCGGATCATCATTGAACCCTCCGGCGTTGGCAAGCTCTCCGATGTCATTGCCGCTGTGGAAAAGGTCGACGGCGCAGAGGTAGCTTTCAAGGTTACCGTTGCCGATGCCACCAAGGTAAAAAGCTATATGCGCAATTTCGGCGAATTCTATAATAACCAGATCGAGTCCGCTTCCGCTGTAATTCTCTCCCGTACAAGCGCCATCGCCCAGGACAAGCTCCTGAAAGCCGTGGAGCTGATCCGGGAGGTCAACCCCCACTGCACCGTCATCACCACCCCCTGGGAGGAACTGACAGGAGAGCAGCTGGCAGACGCCATGGCAGGCGCAGACACCGTTGCCCATTTCCTTGCCGAGATGGAAGAGGAGCACCATTGCTGCGGCCATCACCACCACGACCACGATTGCGGTTGCGGCCATCATCATGACCACGATCATCACGACCACGACTGTGGCTGCGGCCATCACCACGAAGAGCACCATCACCACGACCACGACTGTGGCTGCGATCATCACCACGAAGAGCACCATCACCACGACCACGATTGTGGCTGCGATCATCACCACGAAGAGCACCATCACCACGACCACGACTGCGGCTGCGGCCATCATCATGATCACCACCATCACCACGCCGACGAGGCCTTTACGGCTTGGGGCGTAGAAACCGCCAAGCAATTTACGGAGGAAGCTCTCCACATTGTCCTCTCCGCCTTTGATGCCCAGCTTTGCGGCATCGTTCTCCGGGCAAAGGGCATTGTTCCTACCGCTGACGGTCAGTGGCTGCACTTTGACTATGTGCCCGGTGAGCACAATATCCGCACCGGCAGCGCTTCCGTTACCGGCAAGCTCTGCGTCATCGGCGCAAAAATTGACGAGGATGCCATCCGCACCCTCTTTGGAGTGTAAGTATGCAACCGATTCCTGTTTATGTATTTACCGGCTTTTTGGACTCCGGTAAGACCAAATTCATCCAAGAGACCCTGGAAGACCCTCGCTTTAACGCCGGAGAGCGCACCCTTCTGCTGATTTGCGAAGAGGGCGAGGAGGAGTATGACCTTTCTACCTACCCCCACCAAAATGTCTATTTCGAGGTGGTAGATCAGACGACTGTTACCCCCCAGCAGCTGCTTGCCCTGCAGAAAAAGCACAAGGCAGAGCGGGTGGTGGCGGAGCTGAACGGTATGCAGCTGGTTTCCTCTTTTTACACCAAGCTGCCCGAAAACTGGCAGGTCGCCCAAGAGGTTATGTTTGCCGACAGCACCACCTTTATCTCCTATAACGCCAATATGCGCAACCTGATGATGGATAAGCTCATGGGCGCCCAAATGGTGGTTTTCAACCGCCTTGCCCCGGATGCAGACGTGATGCCCTATCATAAGATCGTCCGCGCCGCCTCCCGGAGCGCAGACATTCTCTACGACTATACCGACGGTTCTACCAAATTTGACGACATCGAAGATCCCTTGCCCTTTGACATTAACGCCCCCATCATCGAAATCGAAGATCGGGACTATGCCCTTTGGTATCGGGATGCCTCCGAAGAGCCGGAAAAATACCACGGCAAAACCGTCCGTTTCAAAGCCCAGGTGGCAAAGCTTCGCCGCTTTAAGGAGGGAATGTTCGCCCCCGGTCGGTTTGTAATGACCTGCTGTGAGGACGATATTGCATTCTGCGGCGTACCCTGTAAATTCCCCGGGGCGGACAAGTTAGAGCCTCGCAGCTGGATCTTAGTGGAAGCCACCGTCTCTGCGGAAGTCCACACCCTGTTTGGCGACACCATGGGTCCGGTACTGACAGCCATTTCCATCCATCAGGCAGAGCCTGCCGTGCCGGATGTAGCTACCTTTATGTAAGAAAGGAGGGGGCATTATGTATCAGCCCCTTGCAGATATTCTTCGCCCCCAGACCTTAGACGAGGTCTATGGTCAAAGCCATATTTTGGGGGAGGGGGCAATCCTTCGCCGCCTTGTGGAGGCAGGAAATATCCCCAATATGATTTTCTACGGCCCCAGTGGCACGGGAAAAACCACTGTGGCAAGCATTATCGCCAAGCAGACAAACCGCACCCTCTATACCCTCAACGCCACCACCGCTTCCACTGCGGATATTAAGAACATTGTGGCGCAGCTGGACACCTTTATGGCGCCCAACGGGGTTCTGCTGTACTTAGACGAGATTCAGTCCTTCAATAAAAAGCAGCAGCAGTCTCTCTTGGAGCATATTGAAAACGGCAAGATTACCCTCATTGCCTCCACCACGGAAAACCCCT
>JAZOVI010000084.1:0-21807 GCA_045658625.1 Faecousia sp. | reverse complement strand
CAGGATGTGCATAAGCAGAATACCAGCCGCATCACTACCGGCGCGCTGAACAGCGTTCTCGCCGATGCCACAGCCCGCGTACAGCCACCTACGGATAAGGGCCGCCGGCTGAAGATTTACTATATGACCCAGGCGAGCACAAAGCCCCCGCATTTTGTTATTTTCTGTAACGATGCCCGGCTGTTCCATTTCTCTTATCAACGGTATCTGGAAAACCAGATTCGTGAGGTTTTTGGTCTGGAGGGTACTCCTGTGCGGATTACCATCCGTCAGAAGGGCGATAAGGAGGAGTAAACTATGTGGGTATCCATTATAGCAGTTATTGTGATTGCCTATCTGTTGGGCAATCTGAATGGCGCTATCTTTACCTCCCGTTTTTTTTCTCATGAGGATGTGCGGGAAAAGGGAAGTGGTAACGCAGGTCTTACCAATTTCGTGAGAAATTACGGCGTAGGGAAAGCCTTGTTTGTTATCCTTTTAGATGTTGGTAAAACCGTTGCTGCCTGCCTGCTGGGTGGCGCATTGCTCCGCCCCTTTGGCCTTGGCACGGAGGGTACAGTCCTGGGTGCGTTGGCGGTAAGTATGGGACACGATTTTCCTGCTTTCTTTGGATTTAAGGGCGGTAAAGGCATTGTTTGCGGCGCTACCGTGGCGGCAGTGCTGGACTTGCAGGTTTTTTTAGTACTGGTTGTGATTTTCTTTACCTGCTTCTTTATCACAAGATATGTGTCCCTCAGTTCTATTCTTGTAGCCGGTTCTTTCAGCATCGGTTTTGTGATCCGCTTCTGGGGCAATCTCCCTTTGCAGATCGGTACAGCAGTTATTGGTATTTTCGCCATTTGGATGCATAGAGAGAATATTAAGCGTCTGCTTAGTGGTACGGAACGGAAATTTTCTTTTGGTTCAAAGGAGAATAAAGGATGAAAGCTGCAGTAATTGGTTGCGGTGCCTGGGGCACTGCGTTAGCGAATTGTCTGTGTAAGAACGGGTATGAAACCGTTCTTTGGTGTCATGACGAAACGTTGGCCGAGGAGATGCTCCAAAAGGGAGAAAATCCTATGCTGGAGGGAGTTGCCCTTGCGCCGTCTCTTACCACATCTGCTTCGGCAGAATGTGTCCGGGGTTGTGATTTGGTGGTTATTGCCACATCCTCTGTCTTTGTCCGCAGCAGCAGTCGTATGGTTGCGCCTTTCCTTGAAAAGGATACTGTGGTTGCTACTGTAGTAAAAGGCGTAGAGTCCGGCACAATGCTGCGTATGAGCCAAATTGTGGAAGAGGAGACAGGTCATACCGTTGTGGCGCTCACCGGTCCCAGCCACGCTGAGGAGGTCGGCAGGGAAATGCCCACCGGCTGCCTTGCAGCCTGCGCCGACCAGGAAAAGGCTCTGTTTGTGCAGAATGCTTTTTGCAACGATGTGTTCCGTATCTACACCAGCGACGATATTGTGGGCGCAGAGCTTGGCGGCGCGCTGAAGAATGTTATTGCCCTGTGTGCCGGCGTGGTGGACGGCTTAGGCTACGGCGATAATACCAAAGCGCTCTTGATGACCCGGGGTATGGCGGAAATCGCCCGTTTGGGTATCGCAATGGGAGGAAAACAGGAGACTTTCTTTGGCCTTGCCGGTATGGGCGACCTGATCGTTACCTGCACCTCTATGCACTCCCGTAACCGCCGGGCAGGCATCCTGATTGGTCAGGGTATGTCTGCCAAGGACGCTATGGATAAAGTTGGGGCTGTGGTGGAAGGTTACTATGCAGCAAAGTCTGCTTGGGAACTGGCAAATGCCTACAATGTAGATATGCCTATCGCCTGTGCGGCGTACCGTGTTCTGTACGAGGGCGGCGATGCCCGACAGGAGCTTATCGGTATGCTGGGTCGCCCTGTGGCAACAGAAGGTTTATATTAAAAAGCAAAAAGCAGGAGGAAAAACCCTCCTGCTTTTTGCGTATGTATGGGCGATCGGCAAATCTAAAATTAGATCTTGGGGCGGGGGCTTCCCCCCCCGGCTACTATTTGTAGGACCGGCCTCCCGGACGGTCCTGTGGATATACTTGACTTTTATCGCGAAATGTGCAACTATTAGCATAAAGACGAAATTAAATGTATCAGGGGGTAGAATGATGTTTAACCAAATAAAGTCAAGTGATGATATTAAGACTTTTCTAAATGAAACAAATTCACTCCATGATGGATACATTATTGGTGTTCAATATACGAATAGTGGTATATCAAAAATAAGGGGCGGATATGATATAGATCCAAAACAGACAGAGTTAATTCTTCAAATACTAGTTACAAGTATTTGCGATACTATTGTAGAAATCCAATTTGAAAATATTGTGGAGTGGCAGATAAAGGATAACCAATGGGCTATAACAGATACCACCGTTATGTTCAATGAACTGCAGGGGATTGTATGGCTGGATGATGTTTATACCAATATGGATGAAATTAAAAATGGTTCGTATGTTATTGCAAAAACAATGAAATGGAGAATTGTAAAATAGGAACTTGTTTTGCAAAATACTTAACCGCAGCGCCCTCAATTCCGGGCGCTGCGGTTGTATATATTTCAAAAGACAAAAAAGAAAGGCGCCGCAAAAGCGACGCCTTTTTTCGTATGCGATCAAATGGCCCGTTCGACCTTATTGGAACGGAGGCATCTGGTACAAGCATACACGTGGCACGGAGTACCGTTGACAATGGCCTTGACCCGCTTCACATTGGGCTTCCAAGTACGGTTGGACCGTCTGTGAGAGTGAGAAACCTTGATACCGAAAGTAACGCCCTTGCCACAATAATCACACTTTCCCATACGTTGCACCTCCTATCCGCATATAACGCAATTTAAGACGACTTACGCAGTCGCCCCAGTATGATAGCAGAGATTTCAAAAAAAAGCAAGTACTTTTTGGAAAAAATTTTGACTTTTTCAAAAAAATATTGATATTCTTCCCGAATGCCAGTATAATAACCTCAAATTCCGTAGGGAGCGTGAGTATATGATCGCAATGAACAGCGTATTGCTTAGTACCCTTGTAAAAGATTTTGGTCTTGAGGTGATTTTTGCCTCCACAGATTATGATAAAGTTCGGCTGACGGTGGAGGATGTTTCTCGTCCCGGTTTACAGATTGCAGGCTATTTTGACCACTTTGAACCTATGCGTTTGCAGGTTTTGGGCAATGCGGAAGCCAGTTACATTAAAAGAATGGCAGATGGGGAGAAGACAGCCTCTTTTGATCGCCTGTTTGGTTATAAGTTTCCGGCCTTGCTGGTAGCCCGAGGGATCACGCCTGACCCTGTGTGCCTGGAAATGGCGCAAAAGCATAATGTTACTGTTTTGTCCACAAATATGGCAACCAGTACCATTGTTTCTGCCATCATTGCATACTTAAAGAAAGCTTTGGCACCCCAAATTACCCGCCACGGCGTTCTGGTAGAGGTTTACGGCGAAGGAATTCTTCTGCTTGGCGACAGTGGCATCGGTAAAAGTGAGACGGCGGTGGAGCTGCTCAAGCGCGGACACCGACTGATTGCTGACGATGCGGTAGAGCTTCGCAAAATATCCGATACCAGTGTGGTCGGCAGTGCGCCTGCCCTAATTCAAAATTATGTGGAGCTGCGTGGTATCGGCATCGTCAATGTGGCGAAGCTTTTCGGTATGGGTGCTGTCAAAGCGGAAAATGAAATCAACCTGGTTGTCCGGATCGTGCCCTGGGAACAAAACCGGACCTATGACCGCATTGGTCTTGAAGAGCAGTATGAGGACATTTTGGGTGTCCGTATTCCGGTCCACACGATTCCTGTTTCCCCGGGCCGTAACCTTGCGGTGATTTTAGAGGTGGCGGCGATGAACAACCGTCAGCGGAAAATGGGTTACAATCCCGCTTTGGAATTTACAGAAAATGCAGACCGCCACGCCCAGCAGAAAAAGGAAGATATGACAAGATGAAGGAATTTACCATTGGCGCAAATGATGCAGGCCAGCGGCTTGACCGCTTTTTGGCAAAGGCTGTGCCATTGCTTCCGGCATCCCTTGCTCAAAAATATATCCGTATCAAGCGGATCAAATGCAACGGTTCCCGGGCAGAGCGCGATCAGCGCTTGCAGGAAGGGGATGTTCTCCAGCTTTATATCAACGATGAATTTTTCGATAAGCCCCGGGAGGATAATGCCTATCTAACCGTGGCAACGCCGAAAATTACCATCGTCTATGAAGATGAGAATATCATTCTTGTGGATAAGCGCCCCGGCCTTGCCGTCCATCCCCATGACGGCGCAGAGTACGGCCGGACATTGATCGACCATATCCAGGCCTATCTCTATCAAAAACGGGAGTGGAGTCCCCGAGGGGAAAACAGCTTCGCTCCGGCTCTCTGCAATCGTATCGATCGAAATACCGGTGGCATCGTTATTGCGGCCAAAAATGCGGAAACTCTGCGAATTATCAACCAAAAGATCAAGGAGCGGGAGATGGACAAGCGCTACCTTGCCATTGTAGAGGGAACACCCCGTCCTGCTACCGGAAGCCTGAAAGGGTATCTGTTTAAGGATGCTAAGAAAAACCGTGTTTTCGTAACGGATACGCCTCAGACCGGCGCAAAGTCCTGCCAAACCAATTATGTTACTGTGTCAAGCGCCGGCGGTTTATCTTTGGTAGAATGTGAGTTGATTACCGGACGTACCCACCAAATTCGCGCCCAGTTTGCCCACGCTGGACATCCCCTTTTGGGTGATGGCAAATACGGTAAGCTCAATAAGAAATTTGACAGAAATTATCAAGCCCTTTATTCTTACAAACTGACATTTAAGTTTACTACAGATGCGGGAATTCTGTCCTATCTGGACGGAAAGACCTTCCAGGTAGAAAAGGTGGACTTTGCGCAGGAATATTTCCCGGGTGCTAAATTGCCGAAATAAAAAAATGAACTCTGCAGATTTTGCAGAGTTCATTTTATTTTTGTAATCATGCCGCCGCCAATGACCATATCCCCATCGTAAAATACCACAGCCTGACCGGTGGTCAGCGCCCGCTGGGGATTGTCAAAATCTACCTGAACCCGACCATCGGGCAGGGGAGTGATGTTGGCAGGCTGCTCCTTGTGGCGGGAGCGGGCCTTGGCTGTAACAGACAGAGGTTCCGTAAGGGTTTCAAAGGGAAACCAGTTGCAATCCTCGGCAATGAGCGTAGTGGAGAACAGGTTTTCCTCCGGGCCTACGGTAACGGTGTTGCTTGCCATATCTTTTCCGCAGACATACACCGGCTCACCCATGGCAAGGCCAAGTCCCTTCCGCTGACCCAAAGTATAACCAACAGCGCCGTTGTGTGTTCCCACAATTTTGCCGGAAAGATCTAAGAAATCACCTTTTTCGTAGGATTTTCCTCGATATTTTTCCATAAAGGTCAAATAATCCCCATCCGGCACAAAGCAAATGTCCTGACTGTCCTTCCGATGGGCATTGACAAACCCGTTTTCCTCCGCAATCTGCCGCACCTCTGGCTTTGTCAGTTCACCCAGGGGAAAGTATGTTCGCGCCAACTGATATTGGGTCAGGGTGTAGAGAAAATAGCTTTGATCTTTGGTATCATCCAATGCCCGCAGAAGCAAATACCGCCCGGTCTGTTCGTCCTGTCGAATACGGGCATAGTGGCCGGTGGCGATGGCATCACAGCCTGCTTTTTCCGCCTCCTGCAAAAAATGAGAGAATTTAAGATGCCGGTTGCAAACCACACAGGGATTCGGGGTATGCCCCTGCTCATAAGCAGAGACAAAATCCTCCATCACATACTGCCGAAAAACATCCCGGCAGTCCAATACCTGAAAATCTATCCCGAGACGGTTTGAAATGCTTTGGGCATCGGAAACGCTGTCCGGAGCAGGTCCGTGAAGCAGCATAATCGCACCGCTGCAGTCATAGCCTGCTTTTTGCAGTAAAAGCGCAGCAACTGCGCTGTCCACACCGCCGCTAAGGGCTGCCATTACCTTCGTCATTCCACCGCCTCCTTTCGATACAGCAAGTTTACCACAGGGGCGGATAAAAAGCAATGTCTTTGTTGGGAGGAGCAAATAGAAATGTGTTCCAATCTTCCTTAATATTGGAACTGTTTCCATAATTTGGCTAGTGAAAAATGGCATATTTGGTCGCAATAGGAGTTGAAATGAAGCCTTTTGTCTGCTATAATTGGCTCGTACCTTAGAGGAAGGGAGAACATCCTGAATGAGACGAGCGACGAGCTTTTTGCTTGCCTTTGCTATATTGCTTGGCTGTGTGATCGTAGGATCGCCGTTAGTATACGCAGCGGAAATGACAATGAGCGAAGAGGGAATGAAGCTGCTGAAAGCCGAGGAAGGTTTTAGTAAATATCCCTACTGGGATTACCGGCAATATACCGTTGGCTATGGCACAAAATGCCCCAGCGATATGGTCGATCACTATAAAAAATACGGCATTACCCACGAGGAAGCGGAAACCTTACTTCGCAACTATATGTCCAGCATGGAATATACCTTAAACCGTTACATAGAAAAGCATAATCTTGTACTTACCCAAAATCAATACGACGCGATTGCGCTGTTTTCCTACAATGTCGGTACTGGCTGGACTAAGGAGAATTCCGGTATCTTTTATGATGCTATCACCAATGGAGCAACCGGAAACGACTTGATCCGCGCTTTTGGACTTTGGTGCAAGGCAGACGGTCAAATCAGAGACTATCTTCTCCGGCGGCGCATGAGCGAAGCTAACCTTTACTTAAATGGCGTATATTCCCAGCAACCTCCGGAAAGCTACGGCTATGTGATTTATGATCCCAACGGCGGCAGCGTTTGCCACTCCGCCCAGGTCTACAACTCTGCCGAGCCCATATTGCCGGTTTGTGATGCCACCCTTGCTGACTATACCTTTATGGGCTGGTACACCGCGAAAGTCGGCGGATATAAAGTAGCGATACTGGATGGAACAGTGAAAAACCTGACCCTCTACGCCCAATGGCTTTCGAATGATCTGCTGGAAGCCTATACAGACACGGTAGATGTAACCGTTACCCTTACGGGCGCAGGTGTTAATCTCCGTAGCGGCCCCGGCGCAGACTTTGATGTAGTGGGCAGCGTCCACACCGGCGAGACTCTGCTAATTACTGAAACTGTACTTGCAGGGGAAATCCTCTGGGGGAGATCGGAAAAAGGCTGGATTGCTCTTCAATTTACCAATTTTGAGGAAGTTTACGCAGCTCTGCCTCCTGAAGCGTTTTTGCCTCCTGTAACGGAACCGACCGAGCCCGAGACCACTGTTCCTGAGACCACTGTTCCCGAAACAACCGTTCCTGAGACCACCGTTCCTGAGACCACTGTTCCCGAGACGACCGTTCCCGAAACAACCGTTCCCGAGACAACCGTTCCCGAAACAACCGTCCCCGAAACGACTGTTCCCCCGGCTATAGAGCCGCCCACCGAACCTCCGGTTACTCAATGGGAGGGTAAGGTAACGGCCACAACTTTGAACATTCGTACCGAGCCGGGTGGCCGCTATGTGGGCTACTATGTTCGTGGTACAAAGGTTGTCATTTTGGAGAAAAAGACAGTAGACGGCACACCTTGGGGTCGCACCGATAAAGGCTGGATATGCCTTTCCTATGTGGATATAGAGAAACCGCCCGCAATTGAGCCACCGACTACAGAACCCCCTGTTACGGAGCCCCCTGCTACCGAACCTCCTGCTACAGAGCCGCCCGTAACCGAGCCTCCTGTTACCCAATGGGAGGGCAAGGTAACGGCATCAACTCTAAATATTCGTACAGAACCCGGTGGCAAATATGTAAGCTACTATGTCCGTGGCACAAAGGTGGTCATCTTGGAGAAAAAGACCGTTGACGGTACACCTTGGGGTCGCACAGATAAAGGCTGGATTTGCCTTACCTATGTGGATATGGAAGAGCCCCCAGTAACTGAACCCCCGATAACCGAGCCGCCCGCAGAACCTCCTGCAACACAAACAGACGGAAAAGTAACGGCTTCCAAACTGAATATTCGCGCTACGCCCGGTGGCAGGTACTTAGGCTACTATGTCCGTGGTACAAAGGTCGTCATTTTGGAGAAAAAGACAGTAGACGGCACACCTTGGGGTCGTACGGATAAGGGCTGGATATGTCTTACCTATGTGGAGCTTGCGGAAGTACCGCAGCCCATAGAAAAGACGGTTACTGCCGATGTTTTAAGAGTCCGCAGCGGTGCTGGTACTACCTATGGCGTAGTAACCACGCTGAAAAAAGGTACAAAGGTTTTAATTTATGAAACAAAGACCGTTGATGGTGTCCTTTGGGGCAGAACAGACCGCGGCTGGCTCTCTATGGACTATGTGAAATAAGCAAAAAGAGGAAGGGAAACCTTCCTCTTTTTTATACTGGAAAAATACTTCTAAAGGTGCTATAATGGGCAAAAAGGGGAGGTGTCCTATGGAACAGACATTACTCGAATACAAATGCCCATCCTGCGGCGGCGCGCTCCAGTTCGAAAGCGACCTGCAGATGATGAAATGTCCCTACTGCGAAGCCGAAATCGAAACAGAAGCCCTCCGGCAGATGGATGAGCTTTTGGATGACGATATTCCTGAAGAAATCACTTGGGAAAATACCGCAGGCGGCGACTGGAATGGGGAAGACGGGGAACTGCGCAGCTATACCTGCCAGTCCTGCGGTGGACAGATCGTAACCGATGCCACTACTGCTGCCACCCAATGCCCCTATTGCGGCAACAATGTGGTAATGGCAGGCAATTTAGCAGGCACACTGCGCCCGGATATTGTGATTCCTTTTCAGCTGGACAAGGATGCGGCAGTGGAAGCATATAAGAAGTACCTGAAAGGCAAAGTTTTGCTGCCTAAGACCTTCAAGGAGGAAAACCACATCCGGGAAATTAAGGGTTTGTATGTTCCCGTCTGGCTTTTTGATGCGGATACCAAATCTGCCTTTACTTTCCGGGCAACCCGGGTACGCACCTGGAGCGATAGCCAGTATATCTATACCCGTACCAGCCATTATCATGTTATTCGCAAAGGTGATCTTAGCTTTGATGATGTGCCGGTAGACGGCTCCCAAAAAATGGATGATGCTCTGATGGAATCCTTAGAGCCATTTGATACATCTAAGGCTGTGGATTTTCAAACCGCCTATCTTGCAGGCTTCTTTGCGGATAAGTATGATGTATCCGCTGAGGAAAGCGTTGCCCGCGCCAATGAGCGCATCCGAAGCACTACCGAAGCGACCTTTGCTTCCACAGTTTTGGGCTACACATCTGTCATTCCCACATCTGCAAAGGTGGGGCTTACCCGTGGACAGACCCAATATGCTCTGTGTCCTGTATGGCTGATGACCACAAGATATAAAGGCGAGGATTACCTTTTTGCTATGAACGGACAGACCGGCAAATTTATAGGTAATCTGCCGGTACATATGCCTACGGCTATCGGCTGGTTTACAGGCTTGACAGCTGCCATTGGCACTGTTGCCTATGTGCTGACACTGCTGTTTTAAGGGGGTAGGGATATGAAGAAAGTACTTATAATATTTCTTGTTCTGATTTTGTTGACCCCTGCTGTTTTTGCCTTGGATATGCCCATCTCGGATTATGAGAATGTGCTGATAGATGAAGCCTATCTTTCTCGGCAATTAAATGCCCTCTCCGAGGCGTATGGCATTGAGGTAATTGTAGTAACGACATATAGCTTCGGCAATAAAACCGCAGAAGGCTATGCCGATGCCCGATGGCGTGATAGCGGCGCGAAGGATGGCATTTTGTTCCTGTTCAGTATGAAAGAGCGGGAGTGGTACATCTATACCGCAGGCAGCTGTATGTCCGTTTTCGATGATTATGCGTTGGATCGGATGGAAGAGGCGGTTGTTTCTGCCCTGAAAGCGGAAGACACCGACGGCGCAGTAGAAGCTTTTGTAAGAACTGCAAGCGTGGCCTTAGAGGATTATGCCGCAGAGCAGGCTTCCTGGGTTTGGAAAACACCCCTTATCTGCTTTTGCATCGGTGCCGTGATCGCCCTGTTCGTTGTGTTGGTTATGGCTGGCCAGCATAAAAATGTCCACAGGAAATCCCAGGCCTCCGACTATGTCCGACCCGGTTCTTTCCACTTGACCCAGAGCTTGGATCTATACCTGTACCACACCACTACCCGTCGAATGAAGCCCCAAAATTCCGGCGGAAGCGGCGGCTCATCTGGCAGAAGCCACGGTGGCCGTGGCGGCAGTTTCTGAAAATCACCGCAGCGGAAAATTCTGCTGCGGTTTTTTCTTAAAAAACAGCAAGAAATCCTTGCTTTTCCTTATGTTTTTCGGTATAATGTTATGAATGAAAATATAGAAATAGATGAGGTTCGATCGTGTACTTAAAATCTTTGGAAGTGCAGGGCTTTAAGTCCTTCCCGGATAAGACCTTGATTCGCTTTGGCGATGATATTACGGCCATTGTTGGCCCTAATGGCTCCGGCAAATCGAATATTTCCGATGCGATTTTGTGGGTAATGGGTGAGCAGAGCACTAAGACGCTCCGTGGCGCTAAGATGGAGGATATCATCTCCGGCGGTACGGCAAAGCGCGCTGCGGTTGGCTTTGCGGAAGCTACCCTGCTTTTAGACAATACTGACCGTGCCCTTGCCTACGACAGCGATGAGGTTATGGTTACCCGCCGGTACTATCGCTCCGGCGACAGTGAGTTTTATATCAACAAGCAATCTGCCCGCTTGAAGGATATCCACGAGATGTTTATGGATACCGGTCTCGGTCGGGAGGGTTACTCCAATATCGGACAGGGCAGAATTGATGAAATTCTCTCCCTCAAGAGCGCAGACCGCCGTGAAATCTTCGAGGAAGCTGCCGGTATCTCCAAGTATCGCCACCGCAAGGAAGAAACCGAGCGGAAGTTGGCCACCACAGAGGACAATCTGCTCCGCATCGGCGACAAGGTCTCCGAGCTGGAACTGCAATTAGAGCCTCTGCGTATTCAGTCGGAAAAGGCTAAGAAATACCTGGAATATAAAGACCAGCTGATGGGCGTAGAAGTGGCTGTATGGCTGGACCGCTTGGAAAAGCTGTCTGCCGATGCCAAGAAGGCTGAGGAGGATTATGCCTCTGCTGCTTTCGTGCTGCAACAGAGCCACGATGACTTGGAAAAGCTTTATGCCCAGTCTGCCCAGCTTGGCAACTCTTTGCGGACGCAGAATGAGGCTATGGAAGATCACCGTGTCCGCCTGAGCATGCTGGAGGGCACTCGCCAGCAGATCGAAGGTCAGATTGCCGTTTTCCGGGGCAATGTGGAAAATAACGAAGCCAATATCCGTCGCAGCCAGGAAGACCTGCAGGGACAGGAAGACCGCAGCAGCGGTATTTCCGCCCAAATGGAGCAGGCGGCTGCTCGTGTAGCGGAGATTGAAAAGACCGTCAGCGAAAAGGGTAAAGCGCTGGAAGCGCTGCAGCTGGAACTGACGGAAATGACCGCTGCCGCCCAAGGCCTTACCCGCCAGTATATGCAGCTGCGGGAAAAGGAAGCAAGACTTGCCACCGAAATTGCAGCAAAGGAAGCCGACCTTCGCGGCCTTGAAAGCACCCTCGGTGAAAGCAGCGGTCGCGCTCAGCAACTCCAGGAGGATCTGAAGCTTGGTAAGGAGCGGGAGACCGCCGCTGCTGATGAGCTGAATGAATGTCGCAAGAATTTGGCTGCTGCACGAGATAATGTAACGGCTGCCAATAATACCATTGCCGGCTATACCCTGCGGCAAGCTACCCGGGCAAAGCGCCGGGACGAGCTTTCAGAGCAGGTGCAAAAGCTTCACAGTAATTTAGAGTCCGTCCAAGCCAAGGTAAATGTATTCCGGGCAATGGAGCAGGACTTTGAAGGCTATCAAATATCCGTGCGTATGGTTATGCAGGAGGCAAAGCGGGGCACACTTAGAAATGTCCACGGTCCTGTCTCCCAGCTGATTCGCACCCAGGATGAATACACCGTTGCTATTGAAATCGCTCTGGCGGGCGGTATGCAGCAGATTGTTGTAGACAGTGAGCAGGACGGTAAAGCCTGTATCGCATTCCTAAAGCGCACCGGTGGCGGCAGAGCAACCTTCCTGCCCTTAAATGTGATCCGTGGTAAGGTGCTTAATGAACAGGGCTTGGATACCTGTGCCGGCTTCGTGGGCATTGCCTCCGAACTTGTAGCTTGCGACGGAAAGTACCAGCAGATTGTAGATAACCTGCTGGGTAGAATCGTCATTGTCCGGGAGATTGACCACGCCATTGCAATGGCAAAGCGCTACGGCAACAAATTTAAGATCGTTACTCTCGATGGCCAGGTTATGAATCCCGGAGGCTCTATGACCGGTGGTTCTGTCAGCCGGGATGCCGGTATTCTCAGCCGCGCCAACGAATTGGAAAAGCTGGTTGCCCGTGAGAAAAAACTGACAGAAGAGCTAACCTCCCTGGAAGAGGAATTTACAGAGGCTCGCCGCCAGGCAGACCAGGTGGAATACCAGCTTGCTGCTGCCAAGGAAGAGCTGATCGCTGCGGAAAAGGATGTCCTTTCTCTGGAAGGTCGGGAAAAGCAGCTTGAGATTTGGCTCCAGGCAATTACTGATGCGGCTGCCGCTACCCAGCGTGAGCTGGATGGTATTGCTGATCGTGAACAGTCCGACAGAGAGCAGTGCGCCCTTATCCGCGGTGCTCTAATGGCTTCCGAAAAGGAGCAGGCAGAGAACGCCGCTATGCTGAAAGCCTTGGAAGGCAATCAGGTGGAAGCAGATGCTTCGGTTGAGAAAGTTACCGATGTTATGCATCAGTTGCGGACTGATATGGCAGCTTTGGATGCAGAGCGTCTGACTGCCCAAAATCATATTGCCGATCTGCGTGTACTCCACGTGGCCGCTCAGGGCGATCGGGACAGAAAGCTGCGGGATATTGACCTGATTCAGGAAGATACCCTCCGCCAGCAGGCGCTGATTGCCGAGCAAGAGGAAAAACTCCAAAAGAACGCCGAGGAAATCGCGGATGCAACCGCCCAGATGCAAAAGGCACGGGAAAGCTACGCCCTTACGGAAGCCAGCCGCAGCCGTTGCGAGAGCGACATTGCAGAACTGAATAAGTCTATTGTGAATATGGAGCGCGCCTGTGTCCATCTGGAATCCAAGAAGGAAAAGGCCGTGTTTGAAGAAAAGTCCATCATCGATAAACTGTGGGATAGCTACGAGCTTACCCCCGGCACAGCCCAGCAGAAGAAGGGCGAGATTGAGTCTGTAGCCGCCGGTAACCGCATTATTGCGGAACTGAAGCGGAAGATTTCCGGTCTCGGCACACCTAACCTGGGCGCTATTGAGGAATACGCCCGTATCAATGAGCGTTATACTTATCTTGCCGAGCAGCGGGATGACGTGTTGGAAGCAAAACGGGATTTGGAGAGCATTATCCGGGATATTACCCAGGAAATGACTACCATTTTCGTTACCGAGTTTAAGAAGATCGACGAGTATTTTGGAAAGACCTTCGAGGAGATGTTCGGTGGCGGCAAGGGTCAGCTTGTGCTTGAAGATCCGGAAAATCCCTTGACCTGCGGCATCGAAATTCGGGTACAGCCTCCCGGAAAGCAGCTGAAAACCATTACGCTGCTGTCCGGTGGTGAGAAGGCATTTGTTGCTATCGCCCTGTACTTTGCAATTTTGAAGGTTCGGCCTACGCCTTTCTGTATGCTGGACGAGATTGACGCCGCTTTGGACGATCGGAACGTTGAACGCTTTGCCACCTATCTGCGGAACTTGGGTGAAAAGACCCAGTTTATCGTCATCACCCACCGTCGCGGCACGATGGAAGCATCCGATGTGCTCTACGGTGTTACGATGCAGGAACAGGGCGTCAGTAAGCTTCTGCGGCTGGACCTGAATCAGATGGAACAGCAGCTTGGCATTACGGAATAAAGGAGCATATAAATGAGCTTTTTTGATAAAATCAAGGCAGGACTTACAAAGACCAGAAGCGCCTTGTCCAATACACTTGGAAATGTTTTCTCCGGCTTCAGCGAGATTGACGACGATTTCTATGATGAGCTGGAAGAGAGTATGATCCTTGCCGACTTGGGCGTGGATACTACCCTCAAGGCTATTGAACGGCTGCGTAAAACTGTCCGTGAGGAGCACCTTAAATCTACAGAAGAAGCCCGTACGGCATTGAAGGCCATTCTTGTGGATATGCTGAAGGTTGGCGACACCGCTTTGAAGTTGGACACCAATCCCTCTGTGATCCTGGTAATCGGCGTCAACGGTGTTGGCAAGACCACCACCATCGGTAAGATCGCAGCCCAGCTTACCAAGCAGGGCAAGCAGGTTCTTCTTGTGGCGGGCGATACCTTCCGTGCCGCTGCTGCCGATCAACTGGAAGTTTGGGCAGGTCGCTCCGGCGCGTCTATTGTCCGGCAGAACGAGGGTGCTGACCCCGCTTCTGTGGTGTTTGACGGTATCCGCTCTGCCAAGGCAAAGGGTTCGGATGTTATCATCATCGATACAGCCGGCCGGCTGCACAATAAGACCAATCTTATGAACGAGTTGGGTAAGATCAGCCGTATCGTGGAACGGGAATTGCCTGAGGCATCCCGGGAGGTGCTGCTAGTGCTGGACGGCACTACCGGCCAGAATGGTCTCATCCAGGCCAAGGAGTTTAAGAATATTGCCGGTGTTACCGCTGTGGCGCTGACAAAGCTGGATGGTACTGCTAAGGGCGGCATCGTCATCGCTGTGGCAGACAGCCTGCAAATCCCGGTGAAGTTCATCGGTGTAGGCGAGCAGGTGGACGACCTTGTGCCCTTTGAGGCGGAAGCCTTTGTGGAGGCGCTGCTGTAATGAAGGTAGTATTGGCAAGCAAAAATAAGCACAAGCTGGTGGAAATTAGCCAAATCACAAAGCAATTTAATATGGAACTGGTGCTCCAGGCCGATTTAGGCGTGGATATTGATGTAGAGGAAACCGGCACAACCTTTGAGGAAAACTCCCTTCTAAAGGCTGAAGCTGTAATGAACGCTACCGGCCTTCCGGCGCTGGCTGATGACTCCGGCATTTCGGTGGATGCCCTCAATGGAGAGCCTGGCATTTATTCCGCGCGGTACGGCTTTGATGAGAGTCTGGACGACTGGGGCAGACTGCTTCTGTTGCTGAAAAATACGGAGAATGTTCCTGACGGGCAGCGGCAGGCAAAATTCGTCTGTGTTATTTCTTTTGTTACACCCCAGGGTCAGGTTATTCAGGCGCGGGGAGAAATTCACGGTGAATTAACCCGCCAGCCGCGAGGGGAGAACGGCTTTGGTTACGACCCCATTTTCTATTATCCGCCCTTGGGCAAAACCACGGCTGAACTCTCTTCGGAGGAAAAGAACGAGGTTTCCCACCGGGCAAATGCGCTAAAAGTTTTTTATAAGAAATTAAAGGAGGCAGGCTATGCTGACAAGTAAAGAGCGAGCTGAGCTGAGAAGCCGCGCCACGACCTTAGATACTACGCTGATGGTCGGTAAGGGCGGTATTACCGATACCTTAATTGCAGAAGCAGACAATCAACTGGAATCCCGAGAGTTGGTTAAAGGAAAAGTACTGGAAGGCGCTATGATGACCCCCCGAGAGGTCTGCGACGAAATCTGTGCGGCCACCGGCGCTGAGGGGATCGGTGTGATCGGTACAAAATTTATTATCTACCGCTTCAGCGAAAAGCTGCAGGCCCAGCGCAATCAGGTTGGTCGGGCCAAACGGAAAGAAACCCCTACTGCGAAGGCAAACCCTGTCCGCAAGGGCGCCCAGGCACGGCGTCAGGCGGCGAGAAAAGTCCGGGAGCAGCGCAATGAATACTTCCGGCAAATGGCCATTGATAAGGCCATCGAGCGGGAACGGGAGAAGAAACTGCGGGAACAAGACCGATAAGGGGGAAGTACGATGGATAGGATCGGAATTTTTGGCGGCACCTATAATCCACCTCACCTGGGCCATGTCCAGGCGGCTGTTTACGGCAAAAATGCGCTGAAACTCGATAAGCTTTACCTGATCCCGTCCTATATATCCCCCCACAAAGCCATTCCTGCAGGCTCACCCACGCCCCAACAGCGGCTGGAGATGGTGTGCCTTGCTGCCGGTGATACCGACCTCGTCGTATCTGATATCGAATTGAACCGAGGCGGCGCAAGCTATACCTATGAAACGGTACTTTCCTTACGGGAACAACATCCGGAAGCGCAAGTTTACCTGATGATGGGTACAGATATGTTCCTGACTCTTAACCATTGGAAAGAGGCAGAGCTGCTTTTATCTATGGTTACCCCTGTGGTGTTCTACCGTGGGGACAAGGCTGAACGGGAACGGGTGGAGCAGAAAAAGGCAGAATTTGCGTTAAAAGGCGTTGACGCTATTGTGATGGAAAACCCGGTAACGGAAATTTCCTCCACTCAGCTTCGCCGTATGCTGGTGTTTGACTGCGCCGCGCCTTTTCTTAATGACAATGTCCATACCTATATACTGAAAAACCGTCTTTACGGAACAGGGGAGAGCTACCTAAATCTTCCTATGGAAGAATTGGAAAAGGTGGTAACCTCTTTGGTCAACCCCAACCGGGTAGCCCATATTTTGGGTTGTCGGGATACGGCGATTGCTCTTGCAAAGCACTGGGGAGCTGATGAAAGGGACGCTGCGAGGGCAGGACTTTTGCACGATATCACAAAAGCCTTGGACGGTCCTCTTCAGTTGACAGTATGCCGCGAATATGGTATGGTTTTAGATGATTTTTCCAGGGAGAATCCCAAAACCCTCCACGCCCATACCGGCGCGATGGTGGCGCAGCGGATTTTTGGAGAAAATCCCGCGGTGGTTGCGGCGATTGACAGCCATACCACCGGCAAAGCGGGTATGAATATGCTGGAAAAGATTATTTATGTGGCAGACTATATGGAGCCGAACCGGAATTTCCCCGGTGTGGAAGAACTCCGGCAGGCTGCATTTACGGATATAGACAGAGCAATGGAGATGGGCCTTGAAATGACCCTTGACCTCCTGAAAAAGGAAGGGAAGGTCATATCCAAAGCATCTCAGGAAGCTCTGCAGGATATTAAACGACACCTTGAGAGGAGATAATATATGACTACTAAGGAAATCGCGTATGAAGTTGTAAAAATGCTGGACAGCAAGAAAGGCCAGAAACTGCGCCTTTTGAAAATTGACCGGGTATCCAGTTTGGCGGATTACTTTATCATCTGCACCGGTACTTCCAACACCCACGTCCGCACCCTATGCGATATCGCAGAGGACACTCTGGAAAAGCTGGGGGAGAACAAGCTGGGTCGTGAGGGCCACCGTGACAACACTTGGGAACTGCTGGACTTTGGTTCTATCGTTGTTCATGTGTTTACTGAGGAAGCACGAGAGTTTTATGACCTGGAGCGCCTGTGGGCAGATGCTGAAAATGTAGATATTTCCGACATTACCCTGCCGGATTGAAAGAAGGATAGAAAATGAATTACGAATTTTCCGCCATTGAGAAGAAATGGCAAAAATACTGGGAGGAAAACGAAACCTTCCGTACCGATGTATGGGATTTTTCTAAGCCCAAGTACTATGTACTGGATATGTTCCCTTACCCCTCCGGTGTGGGCTTGCACGCAGGCCATCCCGAGGGCTATACCGCAACGGATATTATGTCCCGTATGAAGCGGATGCAAGGCTACAATGTTCTGCACCCTATGGGCTATGACTCCTTTGGTCTGCCTGCAGAGCAGTACGCTGTTTCCACCGGCAACCACCCCAATGGTTTTACCCAGAAAAATATCGAGACTTTCTCCGGTCAGCTGAAAGAGCTGGGTTTTGACTATGACTGGTCTAAGGTGATTGCCACCTCCGACCCCTCCTTCTATAAGTGGACCCAGTGGATTTTTAAGAAGCTGTGGGAGGCAGGCTATGCCAAGCGGATCGAAATGCCTGTTAACTGGTGTGAGGAGCTGGGTACCGTTCTTTCTAACGATGAAGTTATTGACGGCAAGAGCGAGCGCGGCGGTTATCCCGTTGTAAAGAAGAATATGATGCAGTGGGTTATCGACCAGCCTGCCTTTGCAGAAAAGCTTTTGGAGGGTCTTGAGGAAATCGACTGGCCCGAATCCACCAAGGAAATTCAGCGCAACTGGATCGGCAAGTCTACCGGTGTAGAGGTGGATTTCCAGCTTGTTGGCGGCGGTAGCTTCTCTATTTACACCACATGTATTGAGACCATCTACGGCATTACCTTTATGGTTCTTGCCCCCGACGGAAAGATCACTGCCAGCCTCCTGGACCGGGTAGAGAACCGGGAAGAGGTAGAGGCCTACATCGCTGAGACTGTGAAAAAGTCCGATATGGACCGCACAGAGCTGAATAAGACCAAGTCCGGCTGCCCTCTGAAGGGTGTTTACGCCATTAACCCCGTCAACGGCAAGGAGGTGCCTGTATTTATCGGCGACTTTGTTCTTGCTAACTACGGCACTGGCGCAGTTATGGCTGTTCCCAGCCACGATCAGCGCGGTTTTGGCTACGCCATTGCCCATAACATTCCGATGATCCAGGTTATTGAGGGCCGGGATGTCAGTGAGTGCGCCTTTGAGAAGCAGGATTACCTGGGCAAGGGCTGCAAGCTGATCAATTCCGAGGAGTTTACTGGCCTTACTGTAGAAGAAGCCAAGGAAGCCATTACCTGCAAGCTGGAAAAGGCAGGGGTGGCAAGAAGAAAGAATAACTACCACTTCCGTGAGTGGATCTTCGCCCGTCAGCGGTACTGGGGCGAGCCTGTTCCCTGTGTGTACACCGAGGAAGGGGAGACTGTGTTCCTGCCCGATAGCGAGCTGCCCCTGGTTCTGCCTGTTCTTGAAGATTACAAGGGCAAGGGCGGCAAAGCGCCTCTGGAGAATGCTGAAGAGTGGAAGCATTACGATGCCAATGGTATCAAGGGTATGCGGGAGACCTCCACAATGCCCGGCTCTGCCGGCTCTTCCTGGTACTTCCTGCGTTACATCGACCCCAACAATGAGGAAACCTTCTGCGATCCTAAGCTGATGGAACACTGGATGCCTGTTGACCTGTACATCGGCGGCCCTGAGCACGCTGTAGGCCACTTGATCTACACCCGTATTTGGAACCGTTTCCTGTACGATCAGGGTCTGGTGCCCACCAAGGAGCCTTTCAAGAAGCTTGTCCACCAGGGTATGATCCTTGGCGAGAACGGCATCAAGATGGGCAAGCGCTTCCCTGAATTCGTTGTCAACCCCAGTGATATTGTCCGGGATTACGGCGCAGATACCCTCCGTCTGTACGAAATGTTTATGGGCCCGCTGGAGGTCTCCAAGCCCTGGTCTACTACTGCGGTTGCCGGCGCAAAGAAGTTCATTAACCGTGTTTGGAACTTCTTTACTGAGCCTGCCAATATCACAGAAGAGGATGATGGCAAGCTGACCAAGGTCTACCACCAGACCGTCAAGAAGGTTACAAACGACTTTGAGGTGTTGGGCTTCAATACCGCTATCGCACAGATGATGGTGTTCGTCAACGAGGTCTATAAGAACGGTACTTGTCCCAGAGAGTATGCCGAAGGCTTCATTAAGATGATCTCCTGCATCATTCCTCACGTCGGTGAGGAAATCTGGGAGCTGCTGGGCCACGATACCACCATCGCCTTTGAGTCTTGGCCCACTTACAGTGAAGATAAGTGCAAGGACGCCGAGGTTACTATGGCTGTTCAGGTCAACGGCAAGATGCGCGGCACTGTTGTAATGGATGCCGACCTGGATAATGACACCGTCATCGCTAATGTCTTGGCAGACGAAAAGATCGCCAAGTTCCTGGAAAAGAACGGCGGCAGCATTGTCAAGACCATCGTTGTTAAGAACAAGCTGGTCAATCTCATTGTAAAATAACAAAAATCCGTCAAAATACGAAATTGTTCTTGACAATTTGTATGGAAATGGATATAATAATCAAGCCGTGTTGGCCCTGAAAGCATCCTGGATTAAGCCGGATGACATCGGAGGGAGGGAAATCAATGTCTGAAATTCGCGTAAAGGAGAACGAATCTCTGGAGAGCGCTCTGCGTCGTTTCAAGCGTAGCTGTGCTAAGGAGGGCGTTATCGCTGAGGTTAAGAAGCGCGAGCATTATGTCAGCCCCAGCCTGAAGCGTAAGCAGAAGTCTGAAGCTGCCCGTAAGAACAAGAGAAAGTTCTATTGATTTTCCCACACACATAATGCCAAATAAAAGGAGCTGCGAAAGCAGCTCCTTTTCCATTGCAAGAATATCCCCCCGGACCTTACGATCCGGGGGTAATTTATTATCGTTTTGCCAGTTTCCGATATAGAAAGCTGCAGATAAGACCAATCACCGCAATGCCGATGGCAATCAGGAATGCGCCTTGGTAAGAGCCGACTTTTGCGTAAATGCTGGATAAAACCATAGGGCCAACAATGCCGGCAGACGAGAAGCCGATCCACATGATGCCGTAGTTGACGGTGTTGTACTTTGTGCCGAACTGGTCGGTGCAGAAGCCGGGGAATACACCCATAAATGTGCCGAAACAGACACCAATCACCATAAGACCGATTGCCAGCAGCGCCACAGAACCCGTCATACCACAGACATACAGCACGCCAAGACCCACCAGCGCCAGTGCCATTGCTACCGTCAATGTATTGATCCGCCCCAGCTTGTCGCTAAGAGTGCCTGCCACAAGCCGTCCTGCGGTGTTAAACAGGCAAAGGACGGAAACAAACAATGTAGCGGTTGCCATAGGAACGCCGGTCATATTCAGCGCCAGGCCTTTGGCGTTGGAGATAATCATAAGACCGAATGTGCCGCCGCAGGTGAGCATAATGAGCATCACATAGAAGATAGGTATTTTCAGCATCTGCACAGGCGTCTTGTCCTCCACCTTTTTCGCATTTACAGGTACAGGGGGAACATAGCCTTCCGGCAGATACCCGGCGGGACATTTTTGCATCAGGAAAGAGCCTGCAAATACGATTGCGCCGAAAACGACACCTAAAATCATAAAGGTGGAACGGGCGCCCACAAGAGAGCAAATCCAGTCTGCCAGCGGCGCAATGATTACGGAACTGATACCATAGGAAGCGGTGGTCAAGCCGCCAACCATACCCCGCTTGTCGGGGAAGAACTTAATGGTATTGCTGATGGTACAGCCATAAATGAAGCTGTTACCCAAACCGACAAGCAAACCGAAAGAAAGAATCAGGTGCGTAACACTCTGGGCAAAGCCGCTGAAAAACATACCGGCTGTGAACATAAGGCTGCCGGTGAGCATAACATAGCGAGGACCTTTTTTGTCATTCCAAATGCCGCCAATGATCATCGTGATAAAACTCAGTCCGTTGGCGATGGAGAATACAGAAGAAAGGTCTGCGTTCAGTTCTGCTGCCATAGGCGCGGACAGACTACTCCAGGCATACATACAGCCGATACACAGGTTTATAAGACAGCTGGCAATCAGGATTATCCAGCGCTTTTTGCTCCATTTTTGGGTTTCAGCAGGGGATAAGGCCATAATGGGAATACCTCCTTTTTAATATCTGCCGCATTATATCATTTTCCCCCTTATATGTCAACTTTCCACAAAAAAGGACTTCCGGAAAATTTGTAGGTGTTACAATGATGTGTGACAAATAAGAAAAAAGAATAGTGAATAGCGGCGACCTGTGTTATGGTTGAGTTGTCCAGACAAAACCGAAAGGCAGGTGCCACTATTCACTATGAATAAGATAACACAAGACATGC
>JAZOVI010000083.1:0-4004 GCA_045658625.1 Faecousia sp. | reverse complement strand
TAAACCTCGTTTTTGGGGAGGGAGAGTTCGGAGGCCGTCTGTTTGATAGCGTCCTTTTTGGAAAGACCACTGTCGATCAGTTCCCGCAACCGGGCGGTGATCACATCTTCTGTGATGGATTCCGCTTCCTTTTCCGGCGCGCCGGCGACCACAAGAACAAATTCGCCCTTTGGCGTTTGTTCGGTGTATTTCTCAATAGCCTCGGCAAGGGTGGTGCGGACAACCTCCTCATGGAGCTTTGTCAGCTCTCGGCAAAGGCTGATGGGACGATCACCACCGAATGCTTCTGCCATACTCTCTAAGGTTGCCAGAAGCTTGTGGGGGGCTTCGTAGAAGACCATCGTCCGCTTTTCTTCTTTGAGAGATTCCAAATGTTCCCGACGGCTCTTCTTGGCGGTGGACAAGAAGCCCTCAAAACAGAATCTGCCAGTGCTTTGACCGGAAATACTCAATGCGGTGATCACCGCGCAAGGACCGGGGATGGCACAAACGGTGATACCTGCTTCTGCACATTGCTTGACGAGATCCTCACCGGGGTCGGAGATGGCGGGAGAGCCTGCATCCGATACCAGCGCACAAGTCTCACCAGCTAAAATCCGCTCTACAATCATATTGCCTTTTTGCGCCTTGTTATGCTCGAAGTAGCTGACAAGGCTCTTTTTTATACCCAAATGGTTCAGTAGCTTAATGCTGACCCGGGTATCCTCAGCGGCGATGAAATCCGCCATTTCCAAGGTCTCCCGGCAGCGGATGGAGATATCACCCAGGTTACCAATAGGGGTGGGAACAAGATATAACATTCCTGCCATAATTTGCCTCCTAAATATGGTAAAGCTTACGGTAATAGTCGGTAGGTGTACCGTCCGGAGTAAAAAGACTTTCTTCTTCCCAGATAAGTCCCGGTTTGCCGCCTTTGCGGCATTGCATCAGGATCAGGGACACCGGACCGTCCTGCTTGTGCCGCAGGAGCAGTAAGCGTTTCGGTTCTAATTTATGCTTTGCGCCGCAGGCGCACAGTTCTGCCAGCCGTTCCGGCCGATGTACGATAAAAAAGTCGCCGCCGTATTGCAGCGCCCAAGCTGCTGCGGAGAAAAGCTCCGAAAGGGAGCAACAGTCCTCCCGGCGGGCCAGCGGTGTTTTTTGGCTTTGCGGACCGGAGGAAAAATAGGGAGGATTGGAAATGCAGCAAGAAAAACTTCCGGGTGAAAAAATTTTTGGAATGTTCCGCAAGTCGCCGCATACACTACTAAGACTGTGGGAGATATTATTTGCCTGCGCATTATGTAGCGCCATATTATGGGCATTTTCGGAAAGCTCAATGCCTTGCACAGCGCAAGTTTCATCCAAGGCGCATAACAAAAGCCCCAAAGTGCCGCAGCCGGAACCTAAATCCAACACCCGGGCATTTTTGGGGAGCTTCGCGAAATGGGCCAGGGCAATAGAGTCGGTACTTAAGGGAAAACTGTCCGGGAAAAGTTCCAGGGTGAAGCCGTTGTGTAGATGTTCCATATAACCTCCATAAAACCTCTACAAAGAGAAAAATCAGCCTGTGCACCGTAACCGGCAGCACAGGCTGAATGCAAAGTCGGAGAATCAGCCTTCCTCGATTGCTTCTACGGGGCAGTTGTCTGCGCAAGAACCGCAATCGACACAGATGTCAGCGTTGATTACGTACTGACCGTCGCCCTCAGCGATAGCCTCTACGGGGCAGTTGTCTGCGCAAGAACCGCAGCTAACGCAAGCGTCAGTGATTTTGTAAGCCATGGTATTCCCTCCAGTTTATATGTGTTATGTTGCGCTTTTACTTAACGCACCTTTATTCTAACACGGATTTTTTAAATTGCAACCGCTTTTTTGCAGTTGGGTATATTTTTTCGCCCCATAGGGAAAAATTTTCCGGGAAAGGGGGCGAAATAATGTGCAGTACGGAAGGTCAGCCCGGGAAATTTTGCGGATTGCTGCTGAAAAAGCACGAGGTTTGGGACATAGCTATGTGGGAAATGTCCATCTGCTTTTGGCACTGACCCAGGCGGATGGAATTACGGGTCAGCTTCTGCGGGGGTCGGGCGTTGAGGAGGAGATGGTTTGGTGTATGGCGGCTGTGCTGTATGGACAGGGAACACCCGGACTGCCGCTGCCTCAGGGGTTTTCCGCGCAAGCCAGGCAGGTGTTGCGGAATGCTTCCCGGGAGGCAAGATGTTTAGGCTGTCGTCAGGTGGAACAGGTGCATATTTTGCTGGCGCTTCTCCGGGAAGAAAACTCTCCGGCCAAGGACCTGCTTACACTCAGCGGTGTGGACACCCAGTTTCTGTTTACTAAAACAGTGGATTTTGTGCATTTGGAAAACAATCGATATACGAAAAGGAAAAAGGAGGTATTTACTACGAAGCTACTGGAACAATTCAGTGAGGATCTGATCAGCAAAGTGGCGAATATGGACCCTGTGATCGGCAGAGAGCGGGAGTTGGATATGGTGGTTGGCATTCTTAGCCGAAAGAATAAGAATAATCCTGCGTTGATTGGTGAGCCGGGCGTAGGTAAAACGGCGATTGCTGAGGGTCTGGCCCAGCGGATGGCGGCAGGAAATGTGCCGCCCCAATTAAAGAATAAGCGGTTAGTGAGCTTAAATATGGCAAACTTAGTGGCAGGCACAAAATACCGGGGTGAATTTGAAGAACGGCTCCGGGATTTGCTCACAGAAATTCGTCGCAGCGGGGATGTGATTCTCTTTGTGGACGAAATGCATACCATTGTGGGCGCAGGCGCAGCAGAAGGCGCGATTGATGCAGCCAATATCTTAAAGCCTGCTTTGGGCCGGGGGGAGCTTCAAATGTTGGGGGCTACCACCCGGGAGGAGTACCGAAAGTTTATCGAAAAAGACCCGGCTTTGGAACGCCGTTTTCGGCCGGTAGCGGTGGACGAGCCTACCCCGGAGGCGACAATGGCAATTTTGCGGGCATTGAAGCCGGGGTTGGAACAGCATCATAAGATTGCAGTAACGGATGAGGCGCTTGTGGAGGCAGTACGCCTGTCGCAGCGGTATTTACCGGACCTGTTTCTGCCAGATAAGGCCATAGATCTGTTGGATGAAGGGGCGGCCTATGCCCGAATGGAGGAACTGCGGACAGGCAGAAATGCTGCCCGCCGCCGAGAATTGGAACAAGAGCTTTATGAAGCTGTGCGGGACAGCCGGTACGAAAAGGCAGCGCAGCTGCGGGATAGAATGCAGCGTCTTACTGCAAAGCCTGCGGAAAACCATCGTGCCCGTGCCGTTACAGCGGGAGATGTTGCCTGGGCAGTTTCTGCCAGGACAGGCATTCCGGTGGGACGGTTAACAGCTGATGAAAAAGAGCGGCTTCTGCGCTTGGAGGATATTCTCAGAACCGGTGTTATGGGGCAGGATCGGGCGGTATCTCAGGTGGCAGAAACCGTTCGCAGAGGACTTTCCAGCTTGCGGGACAGCAATCGTCCTGTTGCCAGTATGTTGTTCTCTGGTCCTACCGGAGTGGGAAAGACAGAACTTTGTCGGGCATTGGCAAAAGAGTTATACGGAAACCGTGAGGCGTTTATTCGCCTGGATATGACGGAATATATGGAGAAGCAATCGGTGGCTCGGCTCATTGGTGCACCTCCCGGTTATGTGGGATATGGCGAGGGCGGCAAGCTGACGGAGGCCGTACGGCGCAGACCCTATTGCCTTGTCCTTTTGGACGAATTGGAGAAGGCACACCCGGATGTAATCGGTATTCTGCTCCAAATTATGGAGGAGGGGGAATTAACCGATTCAACAGGCCGCAAAGTCAGCTTTAAGAACGCTATCGTTGTTATGACCACAAATGTGGGCGGCGAACAGAAAAGCGACGGCTTGGGTTTTCAGCCCGCCGGGAAAACCGCCCAGACAAAGGCAGCGCTCCAACGCAGCTTTACGCCTGAATTTTTGGGACGAATTGATCAGATCGTCTGTTTTGATCCTCTATGTATGTCAGCGATGGAGGAGATTGCGG
>JAZOVI010000082.1:0-9133 GCA_045658625.1 Faecousia sp. | reverse complement strand
GCCGGAAGATCGGGTGCTATTGGCGCGGCTGTGGGACAAAATTACCACAGGCATGGGGAAAAATATCCTATCCTGCAGTGGCTTTCTCTCCCCCCGGGAGCAGGAAATGGCCCAGTTTCTCTTTGGATATGCCGAAGGCCTAACCTTTTACGGTGGCTTCCCCGATGCCCAGCGCAAATGCCTTATTTACCTGCCGGACTACTACGATGAAATTCCCGAGAATGGGCCTGTGGTGTGCCTGAGAGCCACTTTTTATAAGGACGACCATCCCAGCCACCGGGATTTTTTAGGGGCGCTGATGGGCTTTGGCATTGATCGAAGCTGCGTGGGCGATATTTGCGTTAGCGACGGGTACTGCGACTTTTTTGTAACAGAGGAAATTGCGCCCCATCTTCTCCGAGATTTTGAGAGCGCCGGGCGAACGAAAGTGAAGCTGTCCATTCTCCCCCTGTGGGAATTTGTCCCGCCGGAGGAAAAGACGGAAAGCTTTTACGACACCCTCCCCTCTTTGCGTTTGGATGCGGTGGTTGCCGCAGGTTTCCGTATTTCAAGAAGTCGGGCAGGCGAATTTATTGCCGCCGGGAAAGCTGCCATTGACGGTCTCCCCTGCGAAAAGCCGGATAGACAGGTAGAAGAAGGCGCTACTGTTTCCGTCCGGGGTTTGGGAAAAATCAAATTAGCCGCCATCCGGGGTAAAACCAAAAAAGATCGGATTGGCGCAGAAATATTACGATATCTGTGAGGAATTATTATGACTATGAATGAAGTAATCGCCCGGATCAACGAGCTGGCCGCCATAAAAAAGACCCGGGAGCTGACCGCCGAGGAACTGACTGAGCGGGATAAGCTGCGCCGGATTTACATCGACTCTGTGAAGCAGAATCTGGTCGGTCAGTTGGAGAACACCACCATCCTCTACCCCGACGGCACTAAGAAAAAGGTTACGCGGAAAGATTATTGACCGCGCACCAAAGCCTCCCTTGTGTAAAGGGAGGTGGCAAAAATCTTTGATTTTTGACGGAGGGATTGTTATGCAGTCTAAGCATAATAAGCAGCTCGTTCCATTTGCCAAGCAGCTTCGCAAGGAAATGACAAAAGAAGAACGGCATCTTTGGTATGACTACCTGAGAATACATCCCGTTCGTTTCTCCCGTCAAAAGGTTTTGGGCAAGTATATCGCAGATTTCTACAGTGCGGAAGCAAAAATCGTCATTGAATTGGACGGCTCCCAGCATTATGAGGATGAGAACTCGGAAAAGGATACCGAACGTACCGCTTTTTTGGAAAGCTACGGTTTAACCGTCATTCGTATTCCCAATAATGAAGTCAACCGCAATTTTCGCGGTGTTTGCGAGTATATAGATTTGATGATTGAACAATCCCTCAGTCAGCTTCGCTGACAGCTCCCTTTACACAAGGGAGCCTTTTCTCCGAATAAAAACGCACCCTGGTGGGTGCGTTTTGTTATTTCTTTGGCGTGTAACGAATCTCGTTGACCGCGTAGACGGTGATGAACGCCTTGGGGTCGACCTTTTTGATATGATCCATCAGCAGACGGTATTCCTGCTTATCCACAATTACATTGATCTCTCGACGAACGGTATTGTCGTAAGCGCCGATCATATCGTAAAGGGATGCGCCGCTGTGAAGCTCGTGGAGGATATAGGAAACAATCTCATCGGTCTTGGGAGAGATGATGCAGACTCGACGTTTGATGTCCATACCGAAGGAGAATTTATCCAAAATAATACCGCCGAAATAAGTACCCAGGATGCTTATGACTACCGTCTTGGCATCGGTACAGATAATGGCGCTGGCGGCAATCACCATACCGGAGATCCCCAAAGCCTGACCGATGTCCATATGCAAATACTTATTCATCAGCTTGCCCACCACTTCAAGACCACCGGTGGAGGCATTGCGAGAAAACAGGATTGCCTGTCCCAAACTAACCACTAAGATATAGCAGACCACATCCAAAGTGGCATCCTGTGTCAGGGACTGGAAATTGGGGAATAAAATCTCAAAAACACGCAGGAAAGCCGGCATCAGGATTGTGCCAAAAGCGGTTTTGCCTGCAAAATCCTTGCCCACAAACACAAGGCTCAGCAGAAGCAGCCCGCAGTTAAACACAAAGGTAATCAGAGAAACAGGCAGCGGAACAAACTTGCTGATTACATTGGCAAGGGCCGTAATACTGCCCACGGAAAGGTCTAAGGGCAGCATAAAAAAGTAGACGGAAACAGCGATAATGAATGTTCCCAAAATGATAGACGGGATTTCCCGCATAGAATTTTTCTGCTTCACGGATACACCTCCCATTGGAATTTAACCCTATGTATTATGCCTCATCCGCACAAATTCGTCAAGAGAAATTTCATAACAGAACGCCTTCTGGCGCTTGACTTTTTTGCGGTAAAATGGTATAGTCTGCCCATATGGAGAGTTGTCCGAGCGGTTTAAGGAGCTAGTCTTGAAAACTAGTGATACCGAAAGGTACCGTGAGTTCGAATCTCACACTCTCCGCCAAGAAAAAGCATCACCCTTTTGGGTGGTGCTTTTTGTTCTATGGAGTGGGAGATTCGAAGACCTGAAATGCAACAGTCCGGTGGACTGTTGCTGACGCCAGTGCAAACACTGGCGGCTACTTTAATTTGCGACCAACGGAAGCAAATGCAACGAATCTCACACTCTCGGCAATTCTCCATTAAAAAAGGCTACCCCTGTGGGTAGCCTTTTTTGATTTACTTAGATTAGGGATTGACGGCCAGGTAAAAGCTGATAAAAGTCTCCTTCGCCCAGTTGTAGCGCTCCAAAGCGGTGATCTTAGCGGACTCAACTGCGCCGGGAACGTGACTCTGTGCCCACAGGTACAGGTTCCAAGCCTGGGTAATCTCGTTAGGAGTCTCAAAACCGGTCAGCGCCCAAGTTACAACCTTGTAGAAAGCCTCGTAAACAACGCCGCTGTTGCCTTCCAGAGAGGGGAAGATAACCTCAATGTCGGTCTCGCCATTGGCCAGCATATAAGTAATGGCAGCGTCGATCTCGTCAGAGGTCTTGCCGGAATAGTTGTTCAGGGCAAAGTAACGAGTACCAACGAAGGGGGTGGTGAAAGCTGCAACAGCCTTGCCGTTGGCGTAGGTAGTAGCGACTTCCTCATACATATCCTTTTGGCAACGAGCGCACTCGCCGGCAATGGTAGCGGTGGTATAGTCCTCAGACCAGCAGCAGTGCGCGCCGGAATAATCGTGAGCATCGGGATTCACAGAGCCGTATGCCTTGCCGCAAGTTGCGCAGTTAGCCTTGGTGGTGCAAGTGGCAACGCCGCCGGTATGTTCCTTCTTCTCCACCATAACTACGGAGCAGTTCTTACAGGTAACTGCGGTGCTGCAGTCGCCATCGTCATCCTTAGCTTCGTGCTTTTCGTAGGCAGCTTCCTTGACAGCGTCGCAGTCCTTGCACTTATCGTCGGTGGTGCAATCCTTATCGTCCTCAAACTTATGGGGGAGCATATCTAAGGTCAGCTTAGCGGTCAGGTCATAATCCACAACGATTTCCTTTGTGGCAGCGGCATCGAAATAGAGCTTATTGCAGCCGGAGCAGGTCCAGTAGTCAGCAATGCCGGTTTCGGTACAAGTAGCAGGGGTGCCTTCAACCTTGGTCAGCTCGTGGGTGTGAGAACAGCCCACAGCCAAAAATGCCATCACAAAAATAAGCATAACGATCAAACTTTTTTTCATGTTATTTTCCTCCTCATATATAAATGGGAATATATTCACTTTGATTATAGCTTGTAATAATATTTATGTCAAGGCACATTTCGGTAAAATTGTCTTATTTTTACAATTAGGTTGATAATTTCCCCCCGATATGGTATGATGAGAAAAACCATCTAAGGAGGATCAGTCTATGGATTACAAAAAGCTGCAAAATGGCAGTGATATTCGCGGCGTTGCCCTGGAGGGCATCGAGGGTCAGCACGTAAACCTGACCGAGGAAGTTACCCGCAACATCGCCCGGGGCTTTGCCCTGTGGCTCATGAAAAAGACCGGTAAAACCGATCTCCGGGTAGCTGTTGGCCGGGACTCCCGGCTGTCCGGCCCGGTGCTGTGCACTTGGCTCTGCGACGAAATGGCAAAGTGCGGCCTTTGGGTTACCGATTTCGGTATGGCAAGTACGCCTGCTATGTTTATGGCCACCGTTACCGAGGGCTACCAATTTGACGGCACGGTGATGATCACCGCCTCCCACCTGCCCTTTAACCGCAACGGCTTCAAGTTCTTCACCCCCGCCGGCGGCTTGGAGAGCGCAAATATTAAGGAAATTCTCGCCTATGCTGAGGGTACTGACACCACCGGCCTGCCTGCAGGCGCGGTAACCACAGGCGCATTTATGGATACTTATGCCGCCATTCTGGCTGACAAGATTCGTGCCGCCACCGGGGAAGATAAGCCCCTGGCCGGCTTCCGCATTGTGGTTGACGCAGGTAACGGCGCAGGCGGTTTCTATGCAAGCAAAGTCCTTGAGCCTTTGGGCGCTGATACCACCGGCAGCCGCTACTTAGACCCCGACGGCAGCTTCCCCAACCATATCCCCAACCCTGAGGATAAGGAAGCTATGGAGAGCATTATGGAAGCCGTTCGGGAGACCAAGGCAGATTTGGGCATCATTTTCGATACCGACGTTGACCGTGCCGGCGCTGTCCTTTCCGACGGCAGCGAATTAAACCGCAACCGCATTATTGCGATGCTCTCTGCCATACTCCTCCGGGAGCATCCCGGCACCACCATCGTTACCGACTCCATTACCTCTACAGGTCTTGGCGATTTTATCGCCCAAAAGGGCGGTGTGCACCATCGGTTCAAGAGAGGCTACCGCAACGTCATTAACGAGTCTATCCGCCTGAATAACCTGGGTCAGGACAGCCAGCTGGCCATCGAGACCTCCGGCCACGGCGCATTTAAGGAAAATTACTTCCTGGACGACGGCGCGTATATCGTTACCAAGCTCCTCATTGAGCTGGCGCGGGGCAAGAAAGAGGGCTACAGCCTGGAATCCCTGATTGCCTCTCTTGCAGAGCCTGCTGAAAGCCTGGAGTTCCGTATGAACATCCTGCTGGAGGAGTTTAAGCCTTACGGTCAGTCCGTCATTGACGATTTGACTGCCTATGCGCAGAGCTGCCCCGGCTGGAGCTTAGCCCCCAGCAACTTTGAGGGCGTTCGGGTCAATTTGGACGAAGAACACGGCAACGGCTGGTTCCTGCTCCGTCTGTCCCTCCACGATCCCCTGCTGCCCCTGAACATCGAGAGCAACTCCATCGGCGGCGCAAAGGTGATTGCAAAGGAATTGGCAGGCTTCATCGCAAAGTACGACAAACTGGATGCAAAGAAACTGCTGGATTTTGTGAAATAAGAAAAAGGCTCCCTTGTGCAAAGGGAGCTGTCAGCCGAACAGGCTGACTGAGGGATTGACACTATGAAAACAACCCCTCCGAGCAAAATCAAAGATTTTGCCCACCTCCCCTTACACAGGGGAGGCTTTGGCGGGAGCAAGCAAGCCGCCCTACATAATATTTCAAATTACGCTGTTAGTATCTATCACGCCAAAACAAAAATAAACCCACCTTTCTTCTTTGAAAAGGTAGGTTTATTTTTTTTGAAATTCTTCACCGGTAATTAAATAATTGATCGTTACATTAAAGTACTCAGACATAGCAACAAGGAGTGCCAGGGATGGTTCACGCTTTCCGTTTTCGTAATAGGACAGCGCTTCTCTGGAAATATTGAGATCCATCGCAACCTTTTGCTGATTTAGTCTTTTCTTCTTTCGTATATTTTTTAATCCGATCATCCCATCACCCCTTGACATTATTGTAACGTTTTGTTACTATATTTATGTAACATTTTGTTACTCTGTGCAGATATCTTTTCATAAGTGTCAGGAAGGTGGTTGCCGAAAAAAATCTTGCAAATATAGGAAAATACCTATATACTTAGAGTAAGCACAAATATCACTTGTAAGGAGGAACCGTTTTGCCAAAGAAATACTATATTGCTATTGGCATTGCCCTGGCTTTGCTGCTGGTAGGTATCCTTGTAGCTTGTCTTATACATATGCCCGGGGAAACCCCCGTAGCCCCCACCAATCCTACAAGCCTTCAAAACCCTACCAACCCTACAAAGCCTACTAACCCACCCACCAATCCACCTACTAACCCGCCTACCAATCCACCTACTAACCCGCCAACCGAGCCGCCTACTGAACCGCCCACGGAGCCGCCTACCGAGCCGCCCGTTGTCCTGTGGAAGGGAGTAGTTGCCGCTACCACGCTGAATATTCGCTCTGCCCCCGGCGGTGAATTTGTAGACTGCTATATCCAGGGCACAAAGGTTTCCATTTTGGAAGAAAAGACCGTAAACGGCACACCTTGGGGTCGTACCAGCCACGGCTGGATCAGCCTCGACTATGTAAAGCCCATTGTAATGCATACCTCTTCCGGAAGTATTTGTCATGCCGATCCCCCAGATGAGCTCCACGATATGCCCGCAGAGGAATTTACCATGAGTGGCGACAAAAAGACCTACAATGGCGGGTCTCTTAGGGTTACCATCCCCGCCGATTGGCTTACCTTAGAGCAGCATTTTGAAGACAACGGTGTCTTCTATTTCCGTCATCCAACCGTGAAAGGCTGCCAGCTAAGATTCGAGCCTATGTTGTCGGTGTATGCCCACAAGCGGACCGAAGAGGAATATCGCAAGATACTTTCTTCTTCCGACAGTTTGAAAATTCACTCCATCACCGAAGAAAAGCTAAGCGGTTTTAGCTGTACGAAGGTAGTATATTCCTATACCGCTTCCGATGGTACTGAGTACATGTCGACATTCTACGACAATGTTATTTATGGCATCTTTATGTACAGTATTGACATTAATTATCCCGCCGCAGAAAGCGAGCAGCTTGCACCAGTCATTGAAGAGATCATAAACTCCATCGTACTGGAAGGCTTCCACTATTAACTAAATAAACAGGCAAGGCTTTTGCAACTAAAATTGCAAAAGCCTTGCCACTTGCTTAAAGAAAGCCCACACCAGAATTTGGTGTGGACTTTTCTGTTATTTGGTGAGGCGCACTGTGCCGTCAGAGCAAATGACCTCTGTGGCAGGAATATCTAAGTTCCAATCGTACCAAAGCTTTATGTTCTGCCATTGTTCCACTGTCCCGGTAAAGGTGATGCCCGTCAGATTGTCGCAGCCCTCGAAAGCGAAATAATGGATCTCGGTTACACTATGGGGGATCGTAACGCTTTCCAGGCTTTCGCAATACTGAAACACCCTGTCCTGAATCCAGGTTACGGTATCCGGGATCGTAACGCTCTTTAAGCTTCGGCAGTCAGCAAAGGTGCTGCTGCTTAAGATTTTTACGCCCTTTGGAATCGCGATGCTTTCCAATTTGTGGCAGCCGTAGAACGCAAAGGAGCCAATGCTTGTTATACTGTCGGGGAGCGTAACGCTTACTAAACTCTCGCAATGAGCAAATTCTGTTTCCCCAATGGTAGTTACACCATCCGGGATGGTGATGCTTACCAAGCTTTTGCAAGCCTGGAATGCGCCGCTGAAGCTTTTTACGCTGCTTGGAATGGTGTATGCGCCCTTAAATCCACAGGGCATCTTGATTAACTCCGTTTTGTCCTTGTTAAACAGAACCCCCTTTTCATCACTGCTGTAGACAGTGTTGTTTTCACTGACCCAAATACCGGTTAGCTTGGGGCAGCCGTAGAACGGATTACCATCGCCAAAGTCAGTTACGCTGGCAGGGATCGTAATATTTTTTAGATTGGAGCAGGCATCAAATGCGCTGTCATCGATGGTGGTTACACCTTCCGGGATAGTGATACTTGTCAAGCTGTCGCAGTTTGAAAACGCCAGCATACCAATGCTTTGCACACTGCCGGGGATTGTGATGCCGGTCAAAGCTTCGCAGCGGAGGAAAGCTCTCGCGCCAATAGCGGTTACACCTTGTGGGATGGTGTATGTTCCCTTCAGTTTGCCGGGCGCCTTGAACAGCACGGTTTTATCCTTATTGAACAGAACCCCCTGTTCATCGCTGCTGTAGGCAGTATTTCTCTCACTGACCCATATCCCGGTCAGGTTTGCACAATCAGCAAACATATCCTCGCCAATGGTGTTTACTCCGCTTCCCAGTGTGATGCTCTCCAAATTTTCGCAGGATGCAAACGCATACAAGCCAATGCTCTTTACGCTGTCAGGGATGGTAATCTCCGTCAGGCTCTCGCAGCTATTGAATGCACTCTGTCCAATGGCAGTAACAGGAAACCCTTTATAGACATCGGGGATTATGATGTGGGTATCCTTACAGCTTCCAATGCCGGTAACAATGTAATAGTTGCGATCGCCTAATGTAAAGCTCAGTCCCTCGCTGGGTTTGGGCGCGCCGCATTCGGTGCATTTTCCGTTTTTCCAGGTATGTCCCAACGCCTCGCCTGCGGTAGCGCCGCAGCCTTCGCAGGTCTCAGGCTTTATGCAGGTGGCATCTTGCCAGTTATGGGCAATCGCTTCGCCCTCCGTTGCACGGCAGTCTTTGCAGGTTTTGGGTCTTATGCAGGTGGCGTCCTGCCAGTTATGCGCAATCTTTTCGCCCTCAGTTGCGCCGCAATCTTTGCAGGTCTTGGGTCTTATGCAGGTAGCAGTAGACCAGTTATGGGTATGCGGGGGATCCGTAGGAGGATCTGTGGGGTCGGTATTTGTCTCCGGCAGCAGCAGAAGGACACCAATCACCAAAACAGCAACCACTGCCACCGCGATCCACGGCAGATACTTTTTCATAATCTTCCCTCCTGTTACGAATAATAATTATTATATGCAACGGGGGAAAGCTTGTCAAGGACTCTGCATGCTCTGAATATTATATCAGCTCAAATCCTGAAAGGTATCTACCACAATATTACGAGGCTTTTCTTTACCGTTCTCATCTTGCACAGGCACGCGTTTGAAATAATACTTTACCGCCCTTGTGTCTATATGGGTATACTTGCCTACATCATTCCATTCAATACCCGGCACTTTAAGCAGCTCCGCTTTTTTTGCCAGTTCCAGGGGCGTTTTGGTGCTGCAAA
>JAZOVI010000081.1:0-7049 GCA_045658625.1 Faecousia sp. | reverse complement strand
TTGGCGGAAAGCTGCAGCTCAAAACCTATCGGGGGCGACTCCCCTCGGCTTATTTATCCCGGCAGCACTTTTTGTACTTCTTGCCGCTGCCGCAGGGGCAGGGGTCATTAGGGCCGACTTTCTTTTCCGCGCGGACAGGCTGCTTCTTTACGGTCTTGTCCGGGGCGCTGGTGCCGGTCTCCTTGGCTACCTTTTCCCGCTTGATTTCCTGATTGGTGCGAAGCTGAACTAAGAACAGACGGCGGATGGTCTCTTCCCGGATGGCGGTAACCATAGCTTCAAAGAGCTGATAGCCCTCTTCCTTGTAAGCGATGACCGGGTCGTGCTGGCCGTAAGCCCGCAGACCGATGCCCTGCTTGAGGTCGTCCATGGCGTCGATGTTGTCCATCCAGTATTCGTCAACTACCCGCAGCATGACTACCCGCTCCAGCTCTCGCATAACGGAAGGCGTGAGGGCGGCTTCCTTGGCTTCATAGGTGCGCAGGGCGATACTATAGATTTCCTCGGCGGTTTCTTCCTCGGAAAGGCCGATGAGCTGGTTGGCTCTGCTATGCAAGGTGCCCTTGGCAAAGTAGATACCCTCCAGCTGGGAAGATAGCTGGGCGATGCCCTCTTCGGTCAGCTTGCCTGCGCTTTCGCTGAGAATGGGAGCGACGGTGGTGTCGATGAGCGCCCGAAGCATGGTCAGCATATTCTCTCGCAGGTCTTCGCCGGAGAGAACCTTTTGACGCTGGGCGTAAATCACCTCACGCTGGGTGTTCATAACATTATCGTATTCCAGCACGTTTTTCCGGGAACGGAAGTTCCGGCTTTCTACGCTCTTCTGGGCGTTTTCCACAGCGCCGGAGAGGATTTTTGCGTCAATGGGGGTGTCCTCGTCTACGCCTAAGGTGTCCATCATTGCCATTACCCGTCCGGAGGAGAACAGACGCATCAAATCGTCCTCCAAGCTGAGATAAAAACGGCTGGCGCCGGGGTCGCCCTGACGGCCTGCGCGGCCACGGAGCTGGTTATCAATTCGGCGGGATTCGTGGCGCTCTGTACCGATGATGAAGAGACCGCCGGCTGCCTTTACCTTTTCCGCCTCGTCGGAAATAGATGCTTTGTACTTTTTCAGCAGGTTTTTATAAGTCTCCCGGATAGCGAGAATTTCGGGGTTTTGGGTCTCGGCATAGGAGTCAGCTTCCCGGAGAATTTCCTCGGGCAAGTCCATCTTATAAAGCTCTGCCTTTGCCAAAAAGTCTGCGTTACCGCCCAGCATAATATCCGTACCACGGCCTGCCATATTGGTGGCGATGGTAACGGCGCCGAACTTACCAGCCTGGGCGACGATGCCCGCTTCCTGCTCGTGGTATTTGGCGTTGAGCACGTGGTGGGGGATGCCCTCCCGCTTGAGAAGCTTGGAGAGAATTTCGCTCTTTTCGATGGAAATAGTACCTACCAGCACAGGCTGACCCTTTTCGTGGCATTCCTTTACCTGCTGGATGATGGCCCGGAATTTAGCCATTTCGGTCTTATAGACCACGTCGGACAGATCCTGACGGACAACCGGCCGGTTGGTGGGGATTTCCACCACGTCCAGCATATAAATGGCGTTAAATTCCTCTTCTTCGGTCAGGGCCGTACCGGTCATACCGGAGGGCTTCTTGTAAAGCCGGAAGAAATTTTGGAAGGTGATGGTTGCTAAGGTCTTACTTTCGCTGGCAACGTCTACCTTTTCCTTGGCTTCGATGGCCTGATGGAGACCTTCGTTATAGCGTCTGCCGTACATAAGACGGCCGGTGAATTCGTCAACAATGATAATCTGCCCGTCTTTTACCACATAGTCAATGTCCTTTTTCATAAGACCCCGGGCTTTCATTGCCTGGTTGATGTGGTGAGAGAGGGTGGCGTTTTCCGGGTCGGCCAGGTTTTCCACGCCGAAGAACCGTTCCGCCTTGGCGATACCGCTGGCGGTGAGGGAAACAGTGCGGGATTTTTCGTCTACGAAATAGTCGCAGTCGTAATCGTCGTGAACTTCCTTGTCCTCGGTTTTGGCAAAGACCTGCTTGCGAAGAGAGGAGACAAAGCTGTCTGCCATAGAATAAAGCTTGGAGGATTCCTCGCCCTTGCCGGAGATGATCAGGGGGGTACGAGCCTCGTCGATGAGGATGGAGTCCACCTCGTCCACGATGGCAAAGGCGTGTCCCCGCTGGACAAGCTCCTGCTGGTAAAGGGCCATATTGTCCCGGAGGTAGTCAAAGCCAAGCTCGTTGTTAGTGCAGTAGGTAATGTCTGCCTTATAGGACTCTCTGCGCTGGGCGGGGGACATTCCGGGAATGACCAGACCGATGGTAAGACCCATATAGCGGTAGACCTTGCCCATCCACTCGGACTGGTACTTGGCAAGGTAATCGTTGACCGTAACCACGTGGACACCTTCGCCGGTGAGGGCGTTGAGGTAGGTGGGAAGAATAGCGACAAGGGTTTTGCCTTCGCCGGTTTTCATTTCTGCAATTCTGCCCTGATGGAGCACAATACCGCCCAGCAGCTGGACAGGGTAGGGGCGCATACCCAAAACACGGGCAGCACGCTCCCGAATGGCGGCAAAAGCCTCGGGGAGCAGATCGTCCAGGGTTTCGCCCGCGGCAAGGCGTGCCTTAAATTGGGCGGTTTTGCCCCGCAGCTCTTCCTCGGAAAGGTTTTTATAGGATTCCTCCAAGGCAAGGATTTTATCTAAGGTGGGCTGGAGCTTTTTAATCTCCCGCTCGCTGCGTGTGCCGAATAATTTTGTCAAAAGACCCATAATGAATCTCCTTTAAGCAATATTTTATTCATTATAACACAACTTACGGAAAAAATATAGAGGAATTGTGAATTTAGCCGTCTTCTTTTGGAAAAATCTTGCGTTAGAAAAATTATGTGCTACAATGAAAAAAATAAGAAGGAAAGGGAGATAAACTATGCCAAAGCAATGTAAATTTTTATCTATGCGGTACAGCAACTGGGAGAACTACGAGCGGGAGCTCAACAAATGGATCAATCAGGGATACGAAGTCAAGCAAATCATCTCGCTTAGTAGCGTTGAATCCTACTGGAATACGACTCGTCAGGCATACGCTACTTACACGGAGGAAGAGGGATTTGCGTTTTACCTGGAGCGTGAAGTCTCCCAGATGCCTCCGACAACAACTTATAATGTTGACTCTAAATACGACCGGCAGCCTCGGCAGGATTGGGTGGAAAAACCACCTGTCCCAAAAGCGCAAACCAACAACTATGTGTCCGAGGATAAGGACTTGCCGTTCTAAGGTCTCTTTGTGGTGGAAATGCCGGGTGTGGTAATTTAGGACCGTCGTTCGCGCCGGTCCCTACATTACCGATTCTCAACAAACCGGAAAGGAGGAAAAGTATGCTTCTGCCGAAAATTAAAAACAAAATCACCGCACCGGATATGGCGCGGCATATTCTGCTTTCTTGGCTGATTGCGGTTACCATAGAATATTTCCTCCTGCCGGAGACTTTGCGGAATATGAGCGGTTTGGATGGGCTGCGAGAGATGTCTTTTTCTCGGGTGCTGCTGATTACAGCGGTGCTGACCTGTTTATTTACCGGCCTTTCCTGCTATTTCCGCACCCGGAAAATAGAGCGATGGGCGTTTTTGCCGGTGTTTGGCTTGCTTGTCTACGGGGCGGTAAAAGCGTCTGGGGCGGCGGCCTTTTTAGGGGTCTGCTTGCTGATTTTGGCGGCGATGCTCACCTACGCCCTCCGGGGCTGGAACAAAAAGCCGGAACGGATGGGCAGAAACCAGAAAGTCCACTGGGTGTGGCCGGTGGCGACGGCTGGTTTGGCGGTGGGGTTTTTCCTGATTGTCAGCATTTGGACGGTGGCCCGGGTGGAGAGTATGGCCACTCCTACCTACGACTTTGGCATTTTTGCCCAGATGTTCCACTATATGAAAAAGACAGGTCTGCCCCTGACGACTTTGGAGCGGGACGGACTGCTTTCCCATTTTGCGGTCCATGTGTCGCCTATTTATTACTTGATGCTGCCCTTTTATGCCATCGTGCCTACGCCTGCGACCTTGCAGGTGCTTCAGGGGGCGGCGCTGGCTTCTGCGGTTATTCCGCTGTATCTCATTGGAAAAAATCGGGGGCTTTCCGGCTTTTCCCGGACGGCGGTTTGCGCCCTACTTCTGCTGCTGCCTGCCTATGCCGGTGGTACGGGCTATGATCTCCACGAAAATTGCTTCTTAACGCCCCTTATTTTGTGGCTCTTTTACGCCATCGAAAAGAAGAATATTCCCCTGACTGCCATAGCTGCCATACTGACCTTAATGGTGAAAGAGGATGCCGCTGTTTATGTGGCGGTAATCGGCCTTTATTTGCTTATTAAAACCCTTTTAAGACTGAAAAAGTTGGATATTCACAACCTGATTGCAGGCATCGCTTTGCTGGCGGTATCGGTGGGGTGGTTCTTGGCGGTTACCGGGTATTTGGCAAACAGCGGCGACGGGGTGATGACCTATCGCTATGATAATTTTATTTACGACGGCTCCGGGTCTCTCTTTACCGTGGTAAAAGCGGTGATTATGAACCCTATGAAGGCCCTTTACGAGTGCGTTGACCCCCAAAAACTGCAATTTAACAATTTGATGCTCCTGCCGCTACTCTGCCTGCCCCTTTTTACCCGGCGGTATGAGCGGTATATCCTGCTGATTCCCTATGCGCTGATTAACTTGATGTCCGATTACCAGTACCAGCACAATATTTTCTTCCAGTACACCTTTGGCTCTACCGCATTTTTGATTTATCTCACTGCCATCAATCTTTCGGATATTCGGGTAGAGAAAGTACGGCTGGGGGCGCTTATTTTGGCGCTGGTCATTGGCAGTACTTGCTTTGCAGGCAATGTTATCCCCAAAGTCAAGCAGTACAGGGAAATAGCGAGCCGGTATGAAGCCTATTATGATGGCATCCGGGAAATTTTGGATACTGTGTCCGAGGACGCTTCTGTGGCAACCACCACCTTTTATACCACCTATCTCTCCCAGCGGGATGTGATTTATGACATCCGCTACTGCTCCCGGGCGCATTTGCTGGAAACGGAGTATGTGGTGCTGGATAAGTCCTCTGCGGATTACAAGAAATACGCCGATTACGGACAGGAAAACGGCTATGAGAACATGGTAAAGCTTTTGGAGGAGAATGGCTATGCGCAGACTGCCTCCGGCGGCCCAGTAGTGATTTATAAGAAAAATTGACAGTTGACAATGGATAGTTGACAATTATGGTGTCGGCAGAGCCGACAGATTGGAATGTAGGGGAGGCTATCAGCCTCCCACGGGCGGCAATCTGCCGCCCCTACAATTCTCAATTATCAACTATCAACGAAAAAAGCCGCCCGGTGGGCGGCTTTTTATATGTCTTCGTTTTTGACCACGGCCTGGGGGTTTTCCCAGAATAGCTTTTTGGCGTATTCTGCGCCGTACTTTTCGCTGACGTGGGCATAGCATTCTTTCAGCAGCGGAGGGCGGTGGGTAGCGTCGTGAGCGTCGGAGGCGATAAAGTGAACCTGTTTGGTTTCCAGCATCTTTTGGCAGAATTTCTTGATCCGCAAGCCCATCTTACCCATTACACTGTCGGCATTCATTTGCAGCAGCACGCCCAGTCCCTGCATTTGGGAAAGAAGCTGGGGGTCGTTGCGGAAAGCGTCGCAGCGCTCGATGTGGGCGATGATGGGAATAAATCCGTGGCCCACACATTCCCGGGCGGCAGAGAGAATTTGGGAAGAAAAGGCGGTGCTGGTAAATTCTAGCAGGATGTACCGGGAGTGGTACATTGGCAGGAGCTTATGTTCCTTGAGCATCTGGGGGATGCCGTCTTGATAACGGATCTCACAGCCTAAGTACACCTGCATCTGGGGCATTTCCTTATGGACAGCTTTGCGGAAAAGGCAGAAACGCTTGTAAATCAGGTCTGCCTCCATTTTATGGGGAGCGCGGTAGTGGGGGGTCAGCACTATGGCGCGGGTGCTATTTTCCAGAGCCTGACGCACAAGGGAGAGAGCTTCCTGCATATCTTTTGCCCCATCGTCCACACCGGGCAGAATGTGGGTATGGATATCCATAATCTTAAACTGCTGATTCTCGTTCTTCACAGGTAACTCCTTTTCCCAACAATTTTCATTATTATAGCATAGCCGGGGAAAAAAGACAAGTCTGTCGTGAAAGGGCTTGCTTTTTCCAAAATAATATGGTAGTATCTACTAAGAATGTTATATTTCGGAGGTAGAAATATGAAAATCAAAAGCGTATTGTCCATAATTTTGGCATTTTGCCTGATGGCATCCTTTGTGTTCTGCGCACCTGTGCAGGCAGTGGCAGCAGCGGCTGATTTGGAAAGTTCCCAGAGAAGCACGGAACAGTTCCCCGAGGGTGAGGGCGAAACCGAAAACGCTCCTGAGGGCGAAGGTGAAACCGAAACTGCTCCGGAAGCCTCTAAAGGTTCTATTCTGGATATTCTGATGGATTGGTTCAAGAATGGTTTGCCTTGGCAATTTGACGGTTTCCTGACTTCCTTTGATAAATTTTTCGATGCTACCATTAATTTTGGCGTTGAAGGCAAGCACTTCGCCGGCAACACCTATACCTTGATTAAGTACCTGATTGATTTGTTCTTCTAATAGAAGTCGCACCGTGGGAATGGGAATACCACGGTGCGCTTTTTGTATACATGTATACATTTTTACCTGTTTTTGATGAGGTGGCGAAAACCCAGTATCTAAGCCACTTTTCGGGATTTTGGAAAAATGAAAATGGGAAAAAAATGGGAAGATTTTTCCGTTCACCTGTGGTATAATCGTATCGTGGGAAGTGGAGAGAGCCGGGGCTCTTTCGGCTTCTCATTACTATTTTCAAAGGAGCAAATATTATGACAAGAAAGCAATTTACATTCTACCGATCCTTCTATGAGAGTATTCAAAAGCTTCCCACGAAAAAGGAACAGCTGCAAGCCTATACGTGCCTATGTGAATATGCCCTGAACGGAAAACTGCCGGATGAGAAGACG
>JAZOVI010000080.1:0-2024 GCA_045658625.1 Faecousia sp. | reverse complement strand
GACTATAGTTGTTATATGTATGGGCTACAGGATAGTAACGGTCAAAACCTATATTTAGCAGTCAATCCATTGCAGAAAGAGTTGGCGGAGCCGATAAACGAAAACACTTGTATAGTTGTCGGTGATGACTTGCGGATGTGTTCTTCGGGGCAGAGTGGCTATTTTATTCATAATAATATGCAGTATTATTATGTTTCTGGGGAGTTACTCTTTATTTCTTGGACACAGGGAAATCTGCAGTTTACTTTATCAGGCGATGGGGCAATAGGCAACTATATGGTTGATCAAAATACTATTTTTGGCAAGCTTATAATGGGTGAAACTGTCCCAATGCTGTTTGAAGCGGAGAAATAAATCGGATAACACATAACACGTAGCACAGGGGACGGTTAATGCGAAAATAACACATCCCCAACCAGGAAGCAGTTGGTAAAAAAGGGCGCAAAAAGCCAGCTCTGACTGACAGAGCAAAAAACAATATGATATTAAGGCGTTACTGGTGCATCAATGCCGGCGGCTGGTACATCTGGTTTCTGCTTAGCAGCAGATAAATCAGCCTCAGAAGTTTTCTTGCAATTGCAATGATGGCCTTCTTTTCTCCAAGCTTGTGTTTATGCGCCCAATACCAAGTCCGAAACGGAGAATTACGCACACTTACAGCTGCCCATGCACATTGGCACAATATCGCTTTCACATAGCTGTTTCCGTGATTGGTTTTTCTAGATTTTATCTTTCCGGCACTCTCGTCATTTCTCGGCACAGTCCCAGACCAGGAACAAAGTTTTTCTGAAGATGCAAAATGCTCTTGCGGAACCTCGCTGATCTCTGCTATAATCTCCATAGCGGATTCCTCATCGAAGCCGGGTATGGAGTCGATGATCGCAATTTGTTCTTGGAATGGTTGGGACAGAAGGCGCATATCCTTGAGGATACTGGTAATATCCTCCTGGGCGGAATCCAGTTTGTGGAGCAGTTGCTTGAGCAGGCGGCGCTCTGCAGGAGTCATGTTGCCGCAGACGGCTGCCGAGATATCCTGAGTGGGGCGGCGAAGTCTGCGGCAATTTTTCTCCACATCCTCCGTTGTCAGCACTCCGGTATCAAGCAAAATGTCCAGCAGCTTTCTTCCGGTTACGCAGAGGATATCTTTCATAACCGACGAAAACTTAAAGCCGTGAGCCTGCAAGAATTTCTCCAGGCGATTAACATAACGGCACCGCTCCTGAACAAAGGTTCGGTGCAGACGGGCGCACTCTCTTAGATCCCGTATTGGCATAGAAGGGACAAAGCTCTTTTCCAACAACCCATGCCGCAAGAGTGTAGCGATCCACTCAGCATCCTGGACATCCGTTTTGCGTCCCGGAAGGTTACGCATATGCCGAGCATTAACAACCCATATCCGTTCGATGTACTTGGATTCTGTTTCCAGGGCTTGGTAGATTGGCTTCCAGTAGACACCGGTACTCTCCATTGCTACTGTGTAGCAGTCATTTTCTCCAAGCCAATCCATAAGCCGCCTGAGTTCCGGCTTTGCCGTTCCAAAGGATTGACGAATAATTTCCGGCTCTGCGTCAAGACCACGGAGAATACACGCTTCAATGACCTCCTTGTGGATATCCAGTCCACAACCGCAATACAATAATGCTTCCATAAACACCTCCGCAAAATATTGATACGGAGTTGGCTGCTTGAATAAAAGTGAAGTTTAATGCCCGCACTCGAAGTGCAATTCCGCGTACTCGAAAGCAGCCTTAGTCACGTTCTAAAGGCGCACTCTGGGGCGGCAAACCGTCCCTCGACTTTGCTCCGCAGTACCAGTATAGCATATTTTCATCCATTTTGCGCGCGGCTCAGCGGCATCGGGCGTTCTCTTGTCCCATTCATCTTCCCTTTTACTCAAATCAACTGTTTTTAGTTTAACACATTCGTCGTCTCTTGTCAACAATTCTGCACCGCCCTCTCGCCTCTTTTTGGTTCATTTTGACAAGTAGTCTCAAAAATAACACGGTTGAACCCCACTTTCGTGA
>JAZOVI010000079.1:0-6255 GCA_045658625.1 Faecousia sp. | reverse complement strand
TTGGAAAGTCCGCAAAGGAATACAACGGGATACTCAAGGCCTTTGGATTTGTGGATGCTTAAAATGGTTACCATGCCCTCCGTCCGGTTATTGGAGGATGCCGGCAAACCACGCTGCGCCAATCCTTCAAAATACGCCAAGAAACCACGTACATCCCGACGGCCAACCTGCTCAGCAGCAGAAACTATCTGAAGAAATGTCTCTATTGTTCCGGTACTGCCTTTACTTGCGAAGAATATACTGTCCATTCGGGTAATGACAAGAATATTCTCTATAAGTTCGGAAACCGTACTCATTCTTGCTAGCTTACGAAGCTTTGTAAGGACTTCATAAAACCTATTCACTTTATTGTCCTGCGACCGCTTCAACACCTCGAAAACAGGGCTAAAGGTATCATCCTTACGTATAGATGCCATCTCATCCGCAGTAAATCCAAAAACACGACTCATCATAACCGCAACGAGAGGAATATCCTGAAGCGGATTGTCGATTACTTGCAGCAAGGACTGAAGAAACTGCACTTCCTCTGACTGTAGTACATCCTGTTCGTTACCAAAACAGCAAGGAATACCTTTTTCTTCCAATGCAGAAGCAAATTCTGCGCCCACAGACCCAGGCGAACGCAATATTATGGCAATATCCTCCGGGGCAATAGGACGCAGTCCATTCTCGCCACGGACGAGACATCCATCATCCAGTAATTGCCGAACTCGTTTAGCAACGAAAGCCGCTTCTTCTGCATAGGTATCCTGCTTCACATCAATGGCATAGAATTCAATCTCCGGGTCTTGCAAATCGGGCTTATTGCCATCTCCATTGAGCTTTTCTTCATCACCGTAGAAAAGTCCACCCACATCAGGAGACATACAGCGCGTGAAAACATCATTGATACCGCTGATTACGCCATTTGAAGAACGGAAATTTTTACTCAGTAGTACCTTTCTTCCCTGCCCCGGTAAAGCAATCTCAGCAGGTAGATAGGTATTGTATTTCTCGAGGAAAATACCGGGGTCTGCCAACCGGAACTGATAAATGGATTGCTTCACGTCGCCAACCATAAAACAGTTTTGCCGCTTTTGCGTCAGCGCGTTAAAGATAGCATCCTGAACAGCGTTGCTGTCCTGATATTCGTCCACCATAACTTCCCGGAAGCGTTGACCAATCTCATTTGCAGCCGCAGTAATTCCTGTACGTTGTTTTCCCCATAGAAGATCCAGCGCCTTATGTTCCAAATCCGCAAAATCCATAATCCTTTTCGCCTGCTTGCGCTGCTCAAAGGAAAGCGTAAATTTGCGAACAAGCTCCACTAAGCCCATTACCACCGGCGCGCAGTTCTTTAACTCACCGATAACCTGAGCGTTTTCATAACCAAATACAGTCTGTTTTTTAAGTAGTGTCTCTTTACAGCCATCGCGAACAGCTTTGATCCGCTCTTTTAGTTCGGGATCAGCAGCCTTACCAAAAGTCATCGTTCCAAACTGTAAAATCAGGTGCTTATGAATTTCTTCCCAGGTATAACAATTACGCAACGTGATCATCTGCTCACAGGTAGTGTCCAGTAATACCGCTGCCTTTTCCATCCCACCAGACAGACGTGCTTCTTCCGCGCAACGCCTTATCGCCGGAATATAAAGATCCAGGCAAGCGTGGAGGTCATTTATAAGATAGTTGCCCCAAACCGTTTCGGAGGCATCGGCAATACCTGTTATCTCGCTCTCCTGCATACACTTTTCAAGCCAGCCATCAGGATCAAGATGGCAGCGCGCGCTTTGGTATATGCTTAAAATAATCTCAGGCAGTTTTCTGTCATCACGGCCAAAGCCCTGGGTATCTACAACGGTTCTGAAAGCCCTATCTGTCCCGATGTCATTGTAGGCATCCTCCAGAAGTTGCGACAATACCGCCTCCTGCAGCAATGCGCATTCATCCTCTTCTGCCACCCGAAAGTCAGCAGGGATATTGAGTCTGTAGGCATTCTCTCGGAGAATGTCTGTACAAAAGCCGTGCACTGTAGAGATTTTTGCAAGGTACAGTCGCTGAAGCTGATTTTGCAAATGCCGGTTTCCTGCATCCTCAGCAAGAAGCTGATTTAATCTCTTTTGAATCTTTTCCCGCAGTTCTGCCGCCGCCGCTTTTGTATAGGTAATAATCAGAAAGTCATCAATATTGGCAGGATTTATGGGGTCAAGAATGTAACGCATAAGTCGCTCGACAAGTACCATCGTCTTACCGGATCCAGCCGCAGCGGAAACAAGGAGCTTACCTCCGTTATCGTATACTGCCTGACGCTGTTGTTCGGTTAAATTAGCCATATGCGTTCACCTTCTTCCTGATTTGCTCCCAAAACTCATCTGCCTTCATCGCGGCATAATCTCGGCGACCCTCCGCCTGTTCACCACCGCATATCTGGGTATACGGACAAAAGGCGCAGGCATTATGATAGCTGCCACGGGTATAGGGATTTGCGGAAACATCACCAGACGCAATCGTATCTACAAACTGGCGGAGAAGAATAGTAATATACTTCTCCAGGTCGCTCAGCTGCTCTCTGCTGGCTACAGCGCCTGTTACCTCTCCATCCTTTTTGATGCGGAAATCAAGCCTCTGAGGGGCGCCATCGGGCTGCATTGCCTGCAAAACATCCATATCGTGGAGAAGTAGACCCTTGCGTTTCCATTCCTTGATTCTAAGGTCATTTGCATCTTCCTTGGAAAGAGCGCCGTCGGCAGCTACCACAGGAGCTCGCGCAGGGAAATACTGGACACCTGCAGGATACGGACACTTACCTAACAGGTCAGTATCCCGCCGTGTAAGCGCAAATAGGTAGAGAAGCATCTGCAGTCCAATGCCGTTAAACACATCACAGTAGTCAAAATCCTTCTTTCCTGTCTTATAGTCAACCACGCGGATATAATTTCTGCCCTGCTCATTCCAAACATCCACACGGTCCACAAAGCCCTGCAGACAGGCTTCCATAGCAGCGCCATCAATAGTAATGGGCGGCATCATTCCACCATCGCCAAAGTTTAGTTCAAAATGGACAGGCTGGAATGCACAGCTATGCAGTTCATTCCATAGCTCCTCCACCACCATATCCAGTTCCTGGACATTTCGATTAAGTAGGTAGGATATCCGCTGTGAGTTAATATCGGCAAAGTGGGAATTGATATATTCACCCGAATGTTTTCTTGCAATGGTGAGAACATCGCTAACTGTACAATTATGGAATCCGCCTTTAGCCATAACCTCACGGGCCGTCTCTTCCAAAACCGCGTGGACATAAGTACCATACTCGGCAGGATCAACGGTAGCCGGTTTGCGCTCTCTTGTGCGAAGTCCGTATTGCAGGAAATAGCGCATCCGACACTCCGCAAATTTATCTACCTGCGACGCCGAAAGCGTAAGCTTATCCCCATATAGTCCACGAATATTCTCTTGACTAACTGTACCGTATTCAAATGCAGCACTATCCAAAATATGCTGGTATTCATAGGAAAGGCCAAGCTCCTGCGCCAATTCCTCGTTACCATCTCTGACAAGGTCAGCGGCAATGCCGAGCCTGTCAGGACCTGCAAAGGCAGCATATTCTTTGCCAGTTTGCTCACCACCTGCAAATACTGAGAGCCTTCGGAACACAAATGACGGCGTACCTGCAGAACAGGAAACGGTAATAGATTCCCTTGCGCCGCAAAAGACACCGTAAATTTCGGAGAATTCGGCATAAATACCTTCCAGTGCGCCACCGGTCAAGGGAATCCCCATCTCCCGCAATGCGGTGCGTTCCCAGTCGTTTAGCACACCGGAAGCGCCAGAATAACCGGGCATATCCCCTTCTGCTACACCTAAAACAATCAAATGTTTTGCCTGTTGGCAGCGCATAGCGCTTACAGGGCCTACCGTAACCGCATCCAAAACAGGCGGGATCGTGCCAACATCGTACTGACCGAGAATCAGCCGCAAAAGTCGGGCAAAACTGTTATCTTCCCAAGCAGTTTCTCCCAATACATCGTACATCTGTTCCAGCGCATTAACGAGAATTGACCATAACTGATTGAGCACTTGCGCGCTGGGATTGTCCCCATCCCGATCATATTCATCCGCAAGTTGATTCAGCCGCTTTGCGAAGGAAATCTCCTCTAAAAATGCGTATAGCGCTTCCACCTTCTGCGAAACATTGGATGCTTTTTTGAAATGATCGCGCATACGCAAAAGCGGTGTAATCACCCTTTCGCGCAGTTGCTCCAGGCCATCCAATTCCAAGCAGCTTCTGTCAGACCACTCTGCGCCAAGACCGCGAGGGTGATTTTCCCATTTTGCGCACCAGGCATTTCCGGTAATTGCCCATAAAAGCACATAGTTTTCTAACTTATCACAGTCAGAAAGGGATAAAGGGGATAGGCCACTACGCAGGTAAGAAAGCACATCCTCCTGATCAAATCCGCCAAGCGCTGCATCCAGGGCGGTCATTACCGTATGCATAACCGACTTTTCAAGTACACATTCCTTGCCGGACAGATAGTAAGAGATACCGCTGCGGCGGAATGTGGTATGGATTGCCGTTCGATATTGGGTAATATCGCCGCAAACAACACTGATATCGCGGAAGCGAACCCCATTTCGAACAAGCTCCCATATTTTCTCTGCCGCTATGTTTACTTCATTATGGGGCGCATCCACACGGATAGCTGTTACATTATCCGCCAATACCTGATCAATATTGCCTTGATACAGTTTTTGGCAAACAGGCGCAACCGGTGTTTTTGATGGTTCAATCAAGCGAATATCCACTTGAATGCCGTGCTTTTTTGCAATGCTAAGCAAGGTTTTGGCCGTTTCTCCGGCCTTTTGGAACGCCATACTATTAGAACCGGGAGTATCACAATTAAGACATACCACAACCTGTGGCGAAGTACAGATCAGATGACTGATGATTGCCATATGCTGCCGTGTAAAATCCGGAAATCCATCTATGTAAATTACGTGATTTTCACCGAATGTACTGTTTTCCAGCTGTTCAAGAAGCCACGTCATTTGATCCCTTGGATCGCATTTTCCCCGGGATGTTAGGGCATCATAACCTTCATAGAGCAGAGAAAGCTCCTCTAACTTTTGCGCAAATAAGCCTTCGCTCTCCAAAGATGCCCTTCGAAGGTCATTGGGAGAAATACAGCAGCGCTTAAATTCATCCACTGCATCTACAAGATCAGTAAGAAACTCCGGCTTTGTCTCGACGGAAGCATAAGCCTTCAGGCTTCCCCGCAGTTGCTTTGCAACAGAGGCCATCGCCACAATCCGGCCACCGTTATCCAAACATTCGGCCGGTACCACACCCGTATATTCCGATACTCTTCTGGTGAGGCGAGAAAATGATAAAACCTCCGCATAACGGCTGGTGGTATCTCCTGCGGCAGCGCACAGCCGACGCTCTGTATCATGGCTGATCAGCTCGGGTACCATCAAAATTCTGTTAGGTCGACCCTGGGCTACATCATCTGCGAGCATATTATGAATTGCATCTCTGCCGGCTACCCAGTCCGTACTCAAGATAAGCTGCAGCATATTCTCACCTCTCTTTATATTTCTGCCATTATTATAACACAATCACACAATTATGGTAGGGTTATTTTATCGGTTATAAAGGAAATTCTCAAGATTTCCAAGAAAATCCAGGAAAAAGAAACGAATCTCTATCTTGTCGTTTCTGGATATACTCTCCGTAAGTTGGTCGGAGAATCCGGCATTGGCTGCAACCTCGGAGAATTTCTCACTTGTGGCCGGCATACACAGAGATGGAAATGCAACGCACCACCAATTCTTTCCCTTCGCTTCCCCTATCTCAATTCTAAGTGAGGTATAAACGCCCGAAGGTAATGAAAAGGTGTCGTAATGTCGGATATCAAAACTCTCCTCACTAAGACGAACTTTTACACTGTATGCAGAGCCTTCTTCTAAGAGTTGCTTCTGTGCAACAGCCGTCAAATTGGAAATGTTTGCTGCAATGATTTCTTTTGCGTCATTTACGGAGACCACGTCATCAAGAATTCTGCTTAAGTAATCATTTACTGCATCCCGAACACGCAATTTTTGCGCCTGATCCTCAGCGCTATCGGAGTTGGCAACGACGTGCAGCCGGATAATATTCTCCCTTAATTGCATCTTTTCCGCAGAACAATCCAGGGTAAAACACAATCCGCTTAAAAACAAGGATAAACATACAAATAAGATCGCTTTTTTCATAAAAAACACCGTCCATAC
>JAZOVI010000078.1:0-4395 GCA_045658625.1 Faecousia sp. | reverse complement strand
CGTATTGTGGGGTCCGGGGCGTACCACATCGCACATATCCGCAATGAGGCCCGGGTTTTCGATGACGATTTCCCTTGCCTTTTCTTCCCCAAGATAGGAAAATTCCCGGAGCATTTCGTCGGTGGTGCGAAAATACAGGGGGTTATCCTTGTCCGCATCGTCGAAGCCCTTGGTGGCAAGGAGGATATGGCGGAAAATCTCGTCCTCGGGATTGAGGAAATGGACATCGCCTGTGGCAACCACAGGTTTATGAAGCCGCTCGCCCAATTCGATAATGGTGCGGTTGCAGTCTCGCAATTCCTCTTGGGAAATGGCGATGGGCGCTTCGCCCTTTTTGCCCTCGTCCAGCATAAAGCGGTTGTTGGACAGAGGCTGGATTTCCAAATAATCATAGAAACTGGCAATCCGTTCCAGTTCCTCCCAGCTTTTGCCGGCAAGAACCGCTTGGTAAACCTCGTTATTTTCACAGGCAGAGCCGATGATCAGACCCTCCCGGAGTTTCATCAGCTCGGACTTGAAAATACGGGGGAATTTTTTGAAATATTTGAGATTGGCATCGGAGAGCAGGTGGTACAAGTTCCGAAGGCCCATTTGGTTTTTGGCAAAGAAGACAATATGCTGGCAGCGGACACTTTCTTTCCGCTGGATGGGGCGCAGAGCGAGCATTTTTTCGTTAATGCTCTGCAGGTCGAAAATCTCTTTTTCTTCCAGCAGGGGGAAAAGCTTTGCCATAATCTGACCGCAGATGAGGGCGTCATCCCCTGCTCTGTGGTGGTTGAAATTGCCCAGTTCAAAGTGCTTGGCCACCAAATCCAGCTTGAATTTGCCCAGCTGGGGCAGAAGATTTTGGGTGATGGTGAGCGTATCCGCCACAGTAAAGTCGTGAGGGATGCCCAGCTCATCACAAGCCCGCTGGATAAAAGTAATGTCAAAATCCGCATTGTGGGCAACCAGTACCCGATCGCCGATGAAGTCCAGCAGCTGGGGCATTACCACGTCGATGGTGGGTGCGCCCTTGAGCATTGCATCCGTGATACCGGTTAAGTTGCTGGTTTCCCGGCTCAGGGGTTTACCGGGGTCAACAAAGGTCTGGAAACGGTCGATCTCCTCCCCTGCCCGCATTTTTACCGCGCCGATTTCGATAATCTTATCGTGCCGAGCGTACAGGCCGGTGGTCTCCAAATCCAGGGCGATATACTCCCCGTCGAAGGTCATATTTTTGCTTCCACGGACGGCAACACGGTCATCCACATCGTTTATGTAGTAGCCCTCGCAGCCGTAGAGAATTTTGATGGTTTCGTCAGTGCCGGCAACCTTAGGCGCGCCTTTCCAGTCCTCGACGGTGTGCAGCGCGTCGGTAAAGGATTGGACACAGCCGTGGTCAGTAATGGCGATGGCCTTATGTCCCCAGCCTGCTGCCCGGCGGATGGCCGCGGCGGTGCTGGTAAGGGCGTCCATATTGCTCATACTGGTATGCAGGTGAAGCTCTACCCGGCGACCGTCCGGGCAGGTATCTGCGCGGCTTTCCATTTTGCCGGGCATAATGGCATCGGGTTTCAGAACCAACTCGCTGTCGTAGCGGTTGATCTCCAGTCTGCCACGGACACGGAGGACTTTGCCAGTCTTTACCGCATCCAAAATAGGCTTTGCCTCTCCCGCTTCCATAAAGCGGTTAATGCGGACAGAGCCTAAATTATCGGTCATGTCAAAGGAAATGACCCAGGCGTTGCGCTTTTTCAGCTCCCGATGGTCAACGGCAAAAACTTTGCCCTCCACAATGACGCTGCCCATATCCAAGTCCAGGGTGTCCATAGGGGTAGCATCGCCCTTGAAGGGCTTGCCGAAAATAGCTTCCGGCTTTGCTTCCGGTGCCTTTTCCTTTTCCCGGAAGACGGGGGCAGGAATGTCGGACATCATTTCCCGGCGCATTTTTGCCATGGCATTTTGCAGGTCCTTGCCCTCTAAAACTGCGCCGGGGGCGATAGTGATTTCTACCATCGCGCCGAAACGGTCATTTAAGGTACTGCGTACTTGGGGCAGGGCTATTTCCAAAATATCCTTACCGTTTGCAGTCAAACGGATGGTAAGGCTATTCCCCTCCCAAGTATACTGCGCGCCTGCCAGTACGCCACGGGCCAAAGAGTTGCAGGAAACGAAGAGATCCCGCAGTTCTTCCGGCAGTATTTCCGAAAGGCAAGCGGGCGGGAATGTGCAGTTTAAGCTAAGGCCGTTCAGGCCGTAAAGGGCCATCAGCTCCCGCTCCGCGGCATCTAGGGCGGAACGGGGAATATACAATTTACTTGCCATATTCACTTCTATCCGCCGGGCAGCCGGGTCAATGTCCGCATTCACCAGCACCGCCTGAGACATTGTAGCTTGGAGCTGCTCAGGAGGCCGGTAGTCCGGGAACATCTGCAAAAAGGGAACTTTCTGAGCCATAATTTCCTCACATTTTTTCGATTCTGTCTAGTAGCGCAGGCAGCAGCTCGTCGTAGGGGTACTTTGCGATCTGCTCTCCTTTTTCAAAGAGCATACCGCAGCCGTCGCCGCCGGCAATGCCGATGTCTGCCTCCCGGGCTTCTCCCGGGCCGTTTACGACACAGCCCATAACCGCCACGGTGATGGGCTTGTTACAATTCTTTAATGCCTCGTCCACCTTTTCCACAAGGCCGATGAGGTCGATTTTTGTCCGTCCGCAGGTGGGACAGGAGATGATATTGACGCCCTCTTTCCGCAGGCCTGCGGCTTTCAGGATATCTTTGGCGGCGTAGACCTCTTCCACCGGGTCGACGGTAAGGCTGACGCGGATGGTATCGCCGATACCGTCCAGCAGCAGCGCGCCGATGCCCATTGCGGATTTCATAAGACCCATTCGAACCGGGCCTGTCTCCGTTACACCGATGTGCAGGGGGTAATCGCACTTTTCCCGGAACAGCCGGGCGGCTTTTACCATAGTGGGAACGGTGGAGGATTTCATAGACACGCAGGTGTCATAAAAGCCGAATTTTTCTAAGAGTGCGATGTGCTGGAAAGCGCTTTCTACCAAGGCTTCCGCTGTGGGATGGCCGTACTTTTCAAGGAGGGCTTTGTCCAGACTGCCGCCATTAACGCCAATACGGATGGGGATATTTTTCTCCTTGCAGACCTTGACCACTGCCTCTACCCTATCTTCCCCGCCGATATTGCCGGGGTTGATGCGGATTTTGGCTGCGCCGCCCTCAGCGGCGGCAATGGCCAGCTTATAATCAAAGTGAATGTCAGCCACCAGCGGCAGGGGCGATCTTTTGCAGATCTCAGCGAAAGCCGCAGCAGAAGCCTTATCGGGCACCGCAAGGCGGACAATTTGACAGCCTGCTTCTTTCAGTGCTTCGATTTGGCGCAGAGAGCCTTCCACATCTGTGGTTTTTGTGTTCAGCATAGATTGGATGGCAACGGGAGCGCCGCCACCGATAGGAACAGACCCAACGAGAATTTGTCTCGTCATTTCATTCACCCCACAAATAACTGGAATACGTCCTTAAAGAGGATAATCGCCATAAGGGCCAGCAGAAGAATCATACCGACACCGTGGAGGTAGCCTTCGTACTTGGGATTGAGCTTTTTCTTGGTGATTTTCTCATAGCCAACGGTGAGAATCAGGCACAGCGCCCGACCGCCGTCCAGCGCAGGAATGGGAAGCAAATTCATAACGGCTAAGTTAATGCCCAGGAAGCCGCCAAAGTACAGCAGGTTCAAAATGGCATCCAGCACCGTTTCGGAGTTGGCTGCGGTGTCGGACATAACGCCAACGATGCCCACAGGGCCCATCATATCCTGCAGGCCTGCCTGACCGGAAAAGAGCATCTGCAGGCTCAGCCGCACGGTGCGGACAATGTTAATGGTGCTGTTGCCAACAAATTCCAGCTTTTTAGAGAAGGTGGCGTCCTCAATGCCGAAGGAGAAGCCGTAGCGCATTTCCATCTCGCCGTTCTCGTTCTCAAATTCGTGCATTTCCATATGGTAGTCGTTAAATGTGATTTTCTCACCGTTGCGCTCTACTACAATATCGTGGCGATTTTCCGGATTTGCCTTCAAGGTCAAAATGGTAGAAAAATCGGAGGAGACATAGATTTTCTCTCCGTCAATCTCCAAAAACCGGTCGCCTACCTGCAATCCGTCCTCCCGGATGATGGTATTGCCCACCTCTGCCTCTGCAATCACAGGCACAATAAACTGCTTGGTCGGTGCTGTTACGATGGCAAGAAGCAAAACGCCTGTAACAAAGTTCATAAACGCGCCGGCAAAAAGGATGCAAAGCCGCTTCCACCAAGCCGCCTTTTGGAAGGAACGGGGGTTTTCCGTATCCTCGTCCTCTCCCTCCATGGCACAGTAGCCGCCGATGGGGATGCAGCGCAG
>JAZOVI010000077.1:0-1765 GCA_045658625.1 Faecousia sp. | reverse complement strand
CTCAACGCCCTGAAGGCCGGCGAACTGTACGAGTCTGCGGCGTTTGCAGAGCAGTTTGCACAGTATAAAGCCCAGTACGCCTTCCCAGAAGAAAACTAAAATCACGATATTTGTGTATGACGCAGCGATAGCCTCCGGATTTTCCGGAGGCTTTTCTCTATACACAGCATCAAACTTGTGATATACTTATGAATAGTCTTGGCAAATGCAAGATTTTTACCAAGATGGGTTAAGAAAGCAGACAAGTAAATACAAGTATTTAAGAAGAAATTCGGTGCTTTTAAGGAGATTCATAAGATGGTTAAAATTTTATTTGTTTGCCATGGCAGGATTTCCCCGAATCTTGAAAAATCCTTGTGCCTCTAAGGAAATTCGCTTTCCAAAATTATATTTACCAACGGTTTACCAACGAAACCGGAGAGCCAAACTTGCAATAAATATACAAACACCTGTCAACGGCAGATTCTGCCATAGGACAGGTGCTTTTGCTGTTCATAAAGCATCACTGGATAATTGAATGAAAGTATGATATGATTAGTTCTGTGAATTTGAAAAAATGGGGTGAGCAACGTGGTTGATATTTCGACTTGGATAAATACATTCCTGAAAGCCTTGGATGAAACATTTGGAGATCGGGTGTGGTTTGTTGGCTTGCAAGGAAGCTACGGCCGCGGTGAAGCCACAGAAACCAGTGATATTGATATGGTAGTTATCCTGGATGAATTGTCTGCAAAAGATGTTGAAGCCTATAATAGGATGCTGAACACCTTGTCGCACCGGGAGTTGATCTGCGGTTTCCTTTCCGGAAAAGATGAGCTTCTGAAATGGGAGCCTGCCGATCTTTTCCAGTTCTATTATGATACAAAGCCGATTCAGGGGAGTCTGGATGAATTGCTGCCCTTGCTTGATGTAACGGCAATTGTGCGGGCAATCAAAATCGGTGTCTGCAATATCTATCACGGCTGTGTGCATAATATGCTGTACGAGAAGAGCGAAGATATTCTGCGCGGGCTATATAAATCTGCCTCCTTCGTAGTCCAGACAATCGCCTTTTGGCAAACCGGAAACTATATCCACCTCCAAAAAGATCTGCTTCCGGTTGTTGCATCGGATGAGCGCCAGATCGTGGATACCTTTTTGACGCTTAAAAACGGTGGCGCTGTGGATTTTGAAAATATGTCTGAAGCTTTGTTTGCTTGGTCCAAAAACTGGATTGCACGGACAAACTGTATGTATGTGAAAGAGTGACAGATTATGGAATTTCATGAAAAATTGCAGGAGCTGAGGAAGCAAAAAGGGCTTACGCAAGAAGAATTGGCAGAATCCCTTTATGTATCCCCAACTGCCATTTCCAAGTGGGAGTCAGGCAGAGGCTATCCCAATATCGACTCTCTAAAAGCAATCGCAAAATTCTTTTCCATGACAATTGATGAACTATTGTCCGGCGAAGAGGTGCTGACCATAGCGGAGGAAGATCAAAGGCAAAAGGAATCCATTCTCCGGGATATGGTATTTGGATTGCTGGATTTGAGCGTCGCCATGTTCTTTTTTGTCCCGTTCTTCGGACAAAAGGCAGACGGCTATGTACAAGCAGTTTCCCTTACATCCCTGACGGTCATTGCTTCTTATTTGAAAGCTGCGTTCTTCGCGGCTGTGATCGGCATGATCATCTCTGGAATCTTAACCCTTGTGCTTCAGAATTACCGGGGTGTTTTCTGGGTGCGGAATAAGAGCATGATATCCTTGGCGCTAAATGCAGCGGGAG
>JAZOVI010000076.1:0-11740 GCA_045658625.1 Faecousia sp. | reverse complement strand
AGACAACTAAAAATTTCGACAGTTTTCCCTTGAAAGTGTGTGCCTTTTGCAATTATCATAGCTTCAGGCGGATATTCCTCCCCGGATGCGACAAACCGCCAAAAAAGGGACTTACTACTGTTACCGTAGTAAGTCCTTTTTATGCCTTCCCCTGGGGGAAGGTGCCCTGAAGGGGCGGATGAGGGTTATTCTGCACCACATTTCTGCATAGCAGTTAGATAATATGGTACGGACTCCCCTCATCCGACAAAAATCAAAGATTTTTGCCACCTTCTCCCAAGAGAAGGCTCTTTTAGCTAATCGGAATAATCAGCATTGTGTTAACGGTGGGTTCGGTGGTGAGGTCGTTGGCGCTTTGGATGGCGGCGACGGTGGTGCGGCAGCTTTTTGCCACTTCCCATAAGCCTTCCTCACCCATTCGACGGAGGATCAGGCTGGGGCGATTTGGGTCTTTTTCCCGCTTTTCACCCAGTTCTATGCCGGAAAGGACCCCCTTTTCCCAGTTCGTGCCGGTCATTTCCGTAAGATAGAGCGTACCGCTGACCTCCGTTTTACCGCCCATGGGAGCGACCCGAAGCTCCCCCGCTTCTGCATAGATCCCCGGTCGGACATTCTCCCCGGCAGGGATGGAAATATGTTCCTCCCAGCGGCAGCTCTCTCCCCGGATTTTCCCCTCGGGGTCGGTATAAAGCACCTGAGACCATAGAGGAAGCAAATAGGTATTTTCCATTCTGTCCAGCCAGCCGGGAGATGCTTGCATTGTAGCTTCTATCACCTGCAAGCCGTCGCTGTCGATGGCGCAGGTAACAGAGCGGCTGCTGTTTTCCATTTGCAAAACGGCGGGGATTACCATCTCCTCTGTTCGGAGTTTCATCTCCCGGTCGGTGCTGTAGCCATCCTCGGGCAAGGTAAGCATCTCCCGGTCGCAAATCACATACTGGCAGGAAAGACCGCATTTGAGGGTATATTTCCCATCCTCCGATTTTTCCGTTTCCATAGCCGTTACCACCGGCAGGAGGAAGCACTCCGCCTCCTGGTCGTAGCTATCTTCCAGTTCTGTAAATTGGGAGAAAGACAATTCTTCATCGAAAGTCTCCAGTTTGCCCCCCATCCGACCCAGCAGGTGGACTTTGCAGACGCCCCGGTAGACCAGTTTATCCCCCATCACTCTTTGCTCCGTGATTCGGGGCATTATCTCACAGCGGAAAAGCTCTTCCATATTGGCAGTCAGCGGCTCTTCCAGGGAGAAGGTCTGCTCCCCCGCTTCCCGGCAGAGATTTACTGGGTATGTATTTTCCCGCAGCTGCACATCCTCAGGAAGCTCCCCGGCATAGGGAACAGCGAGCCGTTCCTTTACCCAGGCCTTGCCACTGATTGCCACATCTGCCCGAACCATAATTTTGCGGTCGTTCACCACCCGGGCATCCATTCCCTGGAGCACCCCCCAGGCGCAAATTTGCCCATCCCGCCCCGGGTCGGGAAAGTCCCACTTAAACTGCATAGGCAGCCAGGTGTCCACACAGTGCAGCTCCCCCGCTTCCCCGGCGTACAGCACCCAAGCCATCACACCGCCGGAGACGGTCATTCCGCTCCCCCGCCATTCCTTCCCCCGGAGCAGAACCTGCCCCCAGGCAGCGACCACATAGGCGGCATCGGGCAGATTTTCCGGCAGACGAACCTCTCCCGTTTCCTCCCGACGGATGGTTTCATCGGTAAGGCAGCGGAGGCAGGAAAGGTCGTGTTTTTCAAATTGCAATTCCAATTTCAGATCACTCCTTATCCGGTTTTCTACTCATAGAATATTCGTCGGCGGACAAGGATATGCCATTTATTTTTTACTCAGGCCGCAGATACCGGCGAGAATCAGGCCAATGCCCAAACACCAGCACAAAAAGCCACCCTCCAGCCCCAGGCCTACCAATACCCCCAAGCCGAAGGACATCAAACAAAAGCCAAGCAACTGATTTTGTCGGCACATAAAAAACACCCCCCGCAAAAGGATATGCGGGGAGGTGGGGATTAAGAATTAAGAATTGAGAAAGACCAAAAGGCCCCCTCTGACGAGGGGGCTGTCAGCCGAACAGGCTGACTGGGGGAGAGAATGCTATATATTATCTCTCCCTCCGTCTCGCCTTGCGGCGAGCCACCTCCCTCGTCAAAGGGAGGCTTTGGTGCGGTAGAAATTCTCAACTATCAACTAACAGTGTCAGGAGCTTCTGGGCTATGGGGAGGCAGGTTTTTTCGCCGTAGCCACCCTCTTCCACGCAGATAAGAAAGGCAACGGGGTATCTTTCATCCAAAACGAAGCCGCAGAGCATCGCATTTGGCTTTTTGCCACCTACCTCTGCCGTTCCGGTTTTGGCGCAGACGGAAAGCCCTGCAAAATGACTATCCCCGTATTTATCCCGGACATTGTTTCGGAGATACGTCTGTAGTTTCTCTGCAGTTTCCTCCGAGAGTATCCGTTCCCGGCGGACAATTTCAGCGCTATATAGGGTCTGTCTGCCCTCTTCTACCCGGGCAACCACATGGGGATTTACCCCATCTCCCCCATTTGCCACCGCCCCTACGAAGGTAAGAAAACTGCAGGGATTGATAACTGTGGTAAACTGCCCAGCGCCGCTCCAGGCAAGGTCTACCGAGGAAGCGGCCTCATAGTACCCCGGGGTGGTGGTGATGCCATCAAAAGGGATGGACTGGGTAATGCCGAACTTTTCGGCATAGAACGCCAGCTTTTCACCGCCTAAGTCCATTGCCAACTTGCCAAAAGCGCAGTTGCAGGAGTTGCGGAAGGCTTCCCCGATGGTCTGCCTGCCGTGGGGAATGGCGCAGGTAACTTTATTTTCGCCAAAATTCAGCGAGCCGGCGCAGAGGAAGGTTTGTTCTTCCACACCCGGCAGTTCCTCTAAGGCGGCCGCCAAAGTAACCAGCTTGAAAATCGAGCCGGGGGTATAAAGCCCCTGGGTGAAGCGGTTGAGGTACATGCTGTCCACGATCTCACCAGCATTTTCCGGGTCGAAGGTGGGGGCGCTGACGGCGCAGAGGATTTCCCCGGTTTGGTAATTGAAAACTGCCACCGTTCCCCGGTATTCCCCCAAGGCGGAAAGGGCGGCTTTTTGCAGCTCTGCCTGCAAGGTCAGACGAATTTGGGGGAAGAAGCCGCCGTAGGAATACAGCCCGTTTACAAGGCTAAACTGCCTTTGGAAATCCACCGCCGGAGCAACGATATTGCCCTGTTTGTCCCCCAGCCAATGGACTATCGCCTGCCGCAAAAGGGCATCTTCCGACTCGGTGAGGTTTTTTCCTGTCCGGTCGGTTACTGTGGCGCTGCCGGAAATATGGGGTGAGCCGGAAAACGAGACCCAATCATCACCAAAACTTACATATTCCCACAGGAAAAAGCCGAAGCCCAAAAGGAGCAGCGCAGAAAGGAAATATAGGATTTTTCCCTTACTTTTCAAGTTTCTCCCCCCTGTATGAGTGAAAGTAATCCCCAGGCGCAGAGCATAGATGTGCCGCCGTTGGAAAGAAAAGGAAAGGTTACCCCGGTCAGGGGCAGGATGTCCACCGTGCCCAAGGCGTTAAGGGCGGTCTGGAAGATTAATACAGCAGCGGCCGCGACAGCGATAACGCTATTTTTGCGGGTTGCTCTCAGGGCGATGATAATCACAGCAAAGATCAGCGCCCCAACTGTGAGTAAGCCCCATTCTTCCCCGATGGTGGCAATGACCATATCCGAATCGGCGGCGAAGAGGTTTTTCATCCAGCCCTTCCCCGCCCCCAAGCCCAAAAGGCCCCCGGAGGCGATGCACATCAGCGCCCGGGTCTGCTGATAGCCGCCGGCAAGGGGATCTTCCCAAATGTGCCGCCAGGCAGAAAATCGGGAAAAGGCGTGGGGTGCAAGGCGGAGTATACCGCCACCAACAAGGGATAGTCCTGCCGTACTCACTAGCACCGTCGACACACGCCCGGAGCGGAGAAAGGCAATGACCAGGAAGGCGAAAAAGAAAATAACCGCTGTGCCAAAATCGTTCATAAGGATCAGGCACAGGCAGACCGCCACCGCGTAAAGGAGGAATGGAAGCAATCCCTTATCCTCTTCCCGGGTCGCTCCGGCGAAAAGGAAGCAAATTTTTGAGATTTCCGCCGGCTGGATGGAAACGCCCCCGAGCCTAAGCCAGCATTTTGCGCCATAGTAGGTTTCCCCGAAGAAGAGGGTTATCAGCAGCAAGACCGCCCCGGCCACTGCCGCTATCGGGCGGAAAATACGGATGCGGTTCTCCTCCCGTAAAATCCAGCCAAGAAACAAAAAGAAAAGAACGCCCAGAACCAGAGCCGAAAGCTGTTTGCCCCCCTCCTCCGGGCAGACGGTGGCGATGGCGCACATCCCGAAGGTGGAGAGGAAAAAGCATAGTATCTCTGTTTCAAAGGCGTTTTGATTTTGCAATTTATAGAGGAAAAACAGCCCCCACTGGCAGGCAGCAATGCCTGCAAAGCCTAGGGGCAGGATTTCCGGGTTTTGGAGGAAATAGCTCAGCGCCAGCAAGGCTTGCAGAAGTGTTAAGAGCAGTAAGGTTTTTGCTATCTTCCCTCTTTTTAGGGCGCACCGGGCAAAGAGCCAGATGGAAAGCCCCGGCACGACGTACCGCAAAAGGGCGGTGAGGACATCGGAATATACGGATGGAATCATAGCACCTCCGCAAGAATGCTAAATTGTGCAGTAGATGAGCGTTTGTACCAGGAGATTGCCACGGGCGGCAAGCCGCCCTCGCAATGACAACAAATTTATTTCCCCATTTCCCTCAGAAGAGAAATCTCTTTTGCGTAGCCGGGTAGTTCGTTGGGGGTCTCTAAGATCATAGGTTTCCCACAAAGGGCCGGGTGGCATACCACATTTTTGAAAGTTTCAAGACCTAAAGAGCCGCTTCCTATACATTCGTGGCGGTCTTTATGGCTGGCGAAGGGGTTTTTGGAGTCGTTAACGTGGATGGCTTTCAGCCGGTCAAGGCCTACCACCCGGTCAAATTCCTGCAAAACACCGTCTAAGTCATTGACAATATCGTAGCCTGCATCATAGACGTGGCAGGTATCCAGGCACACGCCCACGTCGGGAGAGCCGACGCCGTCAATAATCGCCCGCAGTTCCTCGAATTTGCCGCCGATTTCGCTGCCCTTGCCTGCCATTCCCTCCAAGAGAACGGTTACAGGGTAGCCGGGGGCAAGGGCGGCTTTCAGGGCATCAACGATTTGGGAAATGCCGGTGTCTGCGCCCTGACCAACGTGGCTGCCGGGGTGGAAATTGTAGAAATTGCCTGGCAGCGCTGCCATCCGACGCAGGTCGTCTGCAAGGACAGATGCGGCAAAGGCCCGGGCGGAGGCTTCGGCGGTACATAAGTTCATGGTATATGCGCCGTGGGCAACCAAGGGGGCAAAGTTCAGCTCCTGCATCAGTTTCACTGCCGCAGCGGCGTCAGCCGGGTCTTCGGGGCGAGCCTGAGACCCCCGGGGATTGCGGGTGAAGAAAGCGAATGTATTTGCGCCGATACTCTCGGCGGTACGGACGGTAGCGGCGTAACCTGCGGATATGGATAAATGGCAACCAAGTGCGAGCATAGTGGTTTCTCCTTTAGTAAGTAATTGTAGAGAACGGATTTATACGTTCCAGAAGGTGCATACCGGGAGATTGCCACGTCGCTTCGCTTGCCCTGTTGCGATGCCCGATATCTTCCTCGCCGACAAAGCGGCTTCGTCAGCTATCGACCGCGGCCACTCGCTCTGCTCCCTTTATCTGCCTCCGGCAGCGGTCGCATCGCTCCCCCGCAATGACACGGTATTTTGTAGGTGCGAATTTAATTCGTCGGCACAGCCGACACCTAAATTCTCAATTGTCAATTGTCAACTATCCATTCTATTATATCACATTTTCTTCCGTCTGCAACAATTGCTTTTTATGAGGCGGTGTGGTAATATTTAAGAAAAAGGAGGGATGGCTGTGCCGAAATCTGACAATCAAAAGCTGAAGATCCTCTATATTTACGATTACCTAATGAAAAACTCCCACGAGAATCATCCCGTGAGAGCCAGTGAACTGATAGAAATGCTGGAAAAACACCGCATTACCTGCGACCGCAAAACCGTTTATTCCGACATTGCAGCCCTGCAGGATTACGGTCTGGATATCGTCGCCCTCCCCGGTCGGAACGGCGGCTATTATGTGGCCTCCCGGATTTTTGAACTGCCGGAGCTGAAACTACTGATTGATGCGGTCCAATCCAGCCGATACTTAACGGAAAAGAAATCCCGGGAACTGATTGAAAAGCTCTGCGCCCAGTGTAACGAGGAAGATGCCCGTTTCGTCCGCAGAAATGTGCTGGTTTCCGGCCGGGTCAAGAGTATGAACGAGTCCATTTACTACAATGTGGACACCATTCAGGAAGCCATCGCCCAAAATAAGCAGATTACCTTCCGATACTTTGACTGGGATATGAAGGGTCAGCGAAAGTACCGGGAAAAAGCCTATCTTGCCAGTCCCTACGGACTCTATCAGGACAACGAAAACTGCTATCTTTTGGGCTATTCCGACCGCCACGGCGTTACTATCTACCGGGTGGACCGGATGGCAAATATTACGCTTTTAGATGATAAGCGCATCCCCTGCCCGGAGCTGCAGGACACCAAGCTCCAAGAGCACGCCAACCGGATGTTCCAGATGTTCGCCGGAGAAACCACCGATGTAAAACTGCGGTTTCACAAGAGCCTCTTAAACGTCGCCATCGACCGTTTTGGAAAAGAGACGATGTTCATTCCCGACGGAGAAGAGCATTTTGTCTTTACGGTAAAAGTAGTGGTCTCCCCTATGTTCTTAAGCTGGGTCATCGGCTTCGGAAATAAGGCAAAGGTACTGCACCCGGCTTCTGTTAAAGAGGAATGTTTGGCGCTCTGCCGGGAAACTATGGGTCAGTACGAAGGGTAACGGAAGAAAAAATCTCCTGCCAGGCATCCTCCAAGGCTGCCCCATCCTCTGCCGGCGCCATCACGGTAACGGCGTAGTGGAATTTCCCGTCGTCCAAGATAAGACTTCTTGCCACCTGGTCGCCGCCCTCCCCGGCGGCAGTCCATACACAGCGGTAGGCGGTGATGCCGTCCTGTTTCCGCTCCATCACCGTTAGCCTGTCTAAGGAAAAGCCGGTAACGGTTTTCACGGTCTTATTGAGGTCGCCCCCTATAAGGGTCTCCACCGCCACCGTAAAGCCGTCGCAGACATAGAGCGTTCCGCTGCTTCCAGCAACGGTGGTAACGGCGGCGCTGTCCGGTAACGCTACAGAAACTTTTTTGGGCGTTTCCGCCACCGGGGCATACACATCCTCCACCGTTTCAAACACATTTTCCCCTCCGCAGCCGGAAAGCAACAGGAGCAAGACACACAAGATACTTAGTTTTTTCACAACAAACACCCTCCCGGAAAGGTTTTTTATGGAACTTATCTATCTTTACCTGATTTTAATAAATGCATCCGGCCTGCTGCTTATGCTTATTGACAAACGCCGGGCGGTGAAAAATCTTTGGCGAATTCCGGAAAAGACGCTTTTGCTTATGGCGCTTATCGGTGGCAGTTTGGGTGTGCTTTTGGGAATGCGGCTCTTCCGCCACAAGACCAAAAAACCAGTATTTTCCATCGGTGTGCCGGTGATTTTCGCCTTTTATGTCGTTTTTGGAATTTTTCTGTATTTTCTTCCAAGAATTGTTTGACATTTTCAAAATTATATGCTTAAATAGATGTTAGAAAATTATGTCATAGGGGGATTTTACTATGCCTGAAATTATGGGTGTACCTGGCGAAATTGTCTTGATTTTTATTTCTATTGCTATGATCGCTGTCCAGTTTTTCACCTGCTGGAAGTGGGATAATATCCTGATCTGGCTGATTCCAACCGTTGTAAACATCATCTGCATTATTGCGTTCTTCCTGATACTCACTTCCAGCACCGGAGAGCAGGCATTTGAAGATCGGTGGATTACCCTGCTTTGCTCCCTGGTCGCTCTCGGCGCTGACGGACTGGGCTGGGGCATTTGGTGGCTGTGGAACTATATGCGAAACAGAGGATCCGGCAATCCCGCAGGTTACTAATTACATAAATATTATCCCCGACCGGAAAACCCGGTCGGGGGTTTTTATGTGGTACGCAACGCAAAAGGCCCCCTTGTGCAAAGGGGGCTGTCTTATTGCCGATATAAGGCAATAAGACTGGGGGATTGACAACCCCTCCGTCAGCCCGGTCGGGCTGACACATTATTTTAAGTATGCTTGCCACTGGCAAGCATAGATATCTAAATCGCTTCGCTACACCTTACACAGGGGAGGCTTTGGAATTGTTGACCGTATCCAAAATGGCTTCGGCAATCCGGATGCCGTCAATGGCGGCGGACATAATGCCGCCGGCATAGCCTGCGCCCTCCCCTGTGGGATATAAGCCGGGAAGTCCGATGCTTTCCTTATTGTCATCCCGGAGGATACGGACAGGAGAAGAAGAACGGGTCTCCGGGGCGGTGAGGATGGCATCAGGAGAAGCAAAGCCTGCAATTTCCCCATCCAGCAGGGGCAGGGCTTCTTTCAGGGCATCGGTAATTACCGGGGGCAGAACTGACCGCAGGTCGCAAAAATGGACGCCGGGGCGGTAAGTGGGGCTGATTTCCCCGGCACTGACCGAGGGTACATCTGCCAGAAAATCCCCTACTCTTTGGGCCGGAGCGCGATAGGAGCCGGTGAGATTATAAGCCGCCTGCTCGATTTCTCTCTGCCAGTACATACCACCCAAGGGGCTGCTGTGGGGGAAATCGGCAGGATTAACGGTAACAAGGAGCGCCGCGTTGGAGTTCTCCCCTTCCCGGGCGGCATTACTCATACCGTTGGTAACGATCCCCCCTTCCTCGCTGGCTCCCGCTACCACATAGCCGCCGGGACACATACAGAAGGTATAAACCGTCCGGTCTGCCAAATGTTTTACCAGCTTGTAAGAAGCCGGGGGCAGGACGGGATTGACTTTTCCGTACTGGGAAGCATCTATGAGGCTCTGCTTATGCTCAATGCGGACACCCATAGAAAAGGGCTTTGCCTCCATAGGAATTTCCCGCTGTAAAAGCTTTTCAAAAGTATCTCTTGCGCTGTGTCCGATGGCAAGAACAGCGCATTTACAAGGGATTGTTTCGCTTCCGTTTACCTCCACGCCGGAAAGGCGGCCGTTTTCCCGGAAAAAGTCGGTAACTTGGGCGTTAAAGCGCACCTCGCCGCCAAGCTCGATAATCCGGCGGCGGATATTTTGCACCACGGTGAGCAGTACATCGGTGCCTACATGGGGCTTGGCGTCAAAGAGGATGTCCTCCCCTGCTCCGGCTTTTACCAGCTGCTCCAGCACCCAGCCGATGCGGGGGTTATTGACGCCGGTGTTCAGCTTTCCGTCGGAAAATGTACCAGCGCCGCCCTCACCGAACTGGACATTGCTTTTAGGGTCTAATTTGCCGCCGGCAAAGAAAGCGTCTACCTTTGCCTTCCGGGAGAGGGCATCCTCGCCTCGCTCCAAAACGATGGGTTTTTGCCCCTTGATGGCCAGCACCAGAGCGGCAAACATTCCAGCCGGGCCGAAGCCGATGACCACCGGGCGGTCCGGGAGCATTCCTGAGATTTTGGGGAGCTTATAGTATTCAGGAGTTGCCAAACTTGCCCGCTTGCAACGGGCTTCTTTTAATATCTTTTTCTCGCTGCCGTCCACCCACACATCTACGGTGTAGACCACCTTCACATCGGGCTTTTTCCGGCCGTCAATGCTGCGGCGGAGGATGGAGAGCTTTTTGATTTTCGAGGGGGAAATGCGGAGCATTTGGGCAGCTTCGTAGCTAAGCTGGGCTACATTATGCTCCGGGGGCAGCGGAATTTCACGAAGTCTTATCATAGATTGCCTGCCTTTTCTCCTGCCAAGCGCCCGGAGCTCCAGGCCCATTGCAGGTTGTAACCGCCACACTTGCCGTCAATATCCAGCACCTCGCCACAGGCATAAAGGCCGGGGCAAAGGCGGCTTTCCATAGTTTCGGGGTCAAAATCCCGAGTCAGCACGCCGCCGGCGGTAACCTGGGCGCTGTCCATTCCCAATGTGCCGGTGAGGGTAACGGAAAGCCCCTTGGCGATACTGGAAACGGTTTCCAATTCTTCATCAGCAAGCGCCTTTACCGGGCAAAGGCCGATACCGGCTTCTTTTGTCAGCACACGACCTAAGCGGTTGTGGAGGATGCCGGTAAAGAGGTCGTCGGTGGTGAGGTTTGTATTTTTCCGGGCTTTCAGCATGGAAAGCAAAGTTTCATCGGACAACTCCGGCAGGAAGTCCAGCCTCGCTTCCCACCTTCCCCTGCCCTCGCACACATCCCGGGAAATTTCGAAAATACAAGGGCCTGAAAGGCCTTTTTCCGTAAATTGCAGTTCGCCCACACTCTCGGCAAAGAGGGTATCCTCCCGGTAAATCTGTACTTTTGCGTTGGCGCGGACGCCTTTTAAGCCGGGCAGGGCTTTCCATTCGGAAGTCAGCTGCACCAAGGAGGGGCGAAGCCGTGTGGTCTTATGCCCGAAGCTGCCAAGTAAGCGGTAGCCGCTCATCGTGCCGCCCAGCTTTGTGCCGGCGATGCCGCCGCAGGCGATCATCAGCTTATGGCAGAGAAATACCTCATCGGCGGTTTCCAGCCGGAAGCCCTCGGGGGTTTTGCTGACCTTCTCAATCTCACAGCCGGTATGGACGGTGATATTCTCTTTTTCCAAAGCAAGGCGCAGCACATCCAGCACAGAATTTGCCTGGTCGGAGTAGGGATAGACTTTGCCGCTTTCCTCGGTTACGGTATAAAGACCTAAACCTTCAAACCAGGAAAGGGTCTCCTCCGGAGGGAATTTGGTAAGCGCCGGGCTGGCAAAGGATGCATCCTCACCGCCGTAGGGGGCGGGGGTCAAATTGGATAAATTGCATCTGCCATTGCCGGTGGCAGAGAGCTTTTTGCCCAGCCGCGCCTGGCGCTCGAAAATGTGGATTTCATTTTGGGGATTTTGGGCGGCAGACAGCGCCGCAGCCATTCCGGAAGCGCCGCCGCCGATAATACCGATAACCATAGGTTCACCTGCTTTCTATTTAAGGCCCCCTTGTGTAAAGGGGGCTGTCTTATTGCCGCTACACGGCAATAAGACTGGGGGATTGTTTTGAGCAATACCAATCACGAACAATGTGCCCGATTGCAATATTCCTTCTCAACCCCTCCGAGCAAAATCAAAGATTTTGCCCACCTCCCCTTACACAGGGGAGGCTTTAGGGGTTCACCTTATTTCCCTTATTATAACGGAAAAGGGCGCAAGTTACAAGAAAAACTTGCATTGATGAGAAGATGTGGTATAATTAATAGTTGAAAGTTGACAGTGAACAGTGGACAGTTAAAGTGTCGGCTACGCCGACTATTTGAATCGTCCGCATTGCGGACACCATAATTGTCAATTGTCAACTGTCCATTGTCAATTCAATCCGGTGGAGGATATGTTCTTGGATAGAAGAAATATTGACAAAATCGCTCAGTCGCCGGAAGATCGGGTGCTATTGGCGCGGCTGTGGGACAAAATTACCACAGGCATGGGGAAAAATATCCTATCCTGCAGTGGCTTTCTCTCCCCCCGGGAGCAGGAAATGGCCCAGTTTCTCTTTGGATATGCCGAAGGCCT
>JAZOVI010000075.1:0-2217 GCA_045658625.1 Faecousia sp. | reverse complement strand
TTTAGTGAGTATCTTTTGATTCCCGGTTATACCTCCGAGGAATGTATTCCCGGCAATGTCTCTCTCCGCACACCCCTGGTAAAGTACCGCAAGGGCGTGGAAGAGCCGGCAATCAGCCTGAATATTCCGATGACCTCTGCTGTTATGCAGTCGGTATCCAATGACACCCTGGCCATCGCTTTGGCAAAGGAAGGCGGTATCAGCTTCATCTTTGGTTCTCAGTCCATTGAATCCCAGGCTGCTATGGTAGCAAAGGTCAAGGGCTACAAGGCAGGCTTTGTGGTATCCGCCTCCAATCTGACACCTGAGCATACCCTCGCTGACGTGCTGGCGCTGAAGGAGAAGAACGGCTTTTCTACTGTAGCCATCACCGACGATGGTACTGCTACCGGTAAGCTTCTGGGTATTGTTACCAGCCGGGATTACCGTGTCAGCCGTATGGATGGCAGCGAAAAGGTGGCAAGCTTTATGACCCCCCGGGAAAAGCTGATTACCGCTGCAGCAGACACCACTTTGAAAGAAGCAAACGATATTATTTGGGATAACAAGCTCAACAGCCTGCCTGTGGTAGACGAAAACGACCACCTGATGTACTTTGTATTCCGCAAAGACTATTCCTCTCACAAGGCAAATCCCCTGGAATTGCTGGACGATGAGAAGCGTTATTTGGTCGGTGCCGGTATCAACACCCGGGACTATGCACAGCGGATTCCTGCGCTTCTGGAAGCCGGTGCGGATTGCCTGGTAATTGACTCCTCCGAAGGTTTTACCTGCTGGCAGGAGAAAACCATCCGCTGGGTCCGTGAAAAGTATGGCGACAGTGTAAAGATCGGCGCAGGCAACGTGGTTGACCGGGATGGCTTCCGCTTCCTGGCAGAAGCCGGCGCAGACTTTGTTAAAGTTGGTATTGGCGGCGGTTCTATTTGCATCACCCGGGAAACCAAGGGTATCGGCCGCGGTCAGGCTACTGCTGTAATCGAAGTGGCTGCTGCCCGAGATGAGTATTTCAAGGAAACCGGCATCTATGTGCCTATCTGCTCCGACGGCGGCATCGTCCACGATTATCATATGACCCTGGCGCTGGCTATGGGCGCAGACTTTATGATGCTGGGTCGCTACTTTGCCCGTTTTGACGAATCCCCCACACCCAAGGTGATGGTCAACGGCGCATATATGAAGGAATACTGGGGCGAAGGCTCTAACCGCGCCCGGAACTGGCAGCGCTACGATTTGGGCGGCAATACCAAGCTGACCTTTGAAGAGGGCGTAGACAGCTATGTTACCTACGCAGGCAGCCTCCACGACAATGTGGAAAGCTCCTTGTATAAAGTGAAATCCACAATGTGCAATGTGGGTGTAACCAACATTCCGGATCTGCAGCAGAATGCGAAGATTACCCTTGTCTCTGCCACCTCTATCGTTGAGGGCGGCGCCCACGATGTAACCCTGCGCTCTACCAACACAGTCAAATAAGGCGGTGTTCTCTTTGTTTTTGGGAAATCTCGGCATCCTCTAAACCCGTCAAAAGGGCAAACTTAGACATTCTGAGAATCGCTCAAAAGTAAACAAAATAACGACCTTGTGTAGCACACATTCACCGTGCTACATGAGGTCGATTTTGTATACACTTTTTCGCTTCCCATTTCCCATAATGGCCTTAGTAACCCCCGATTTTTTCTTGTTATTTCCACTTCGTGAACTGACAAGAACCCAGAAAAAACTCTGTAAATCTCTGGGTATTTCCCATTCTATTCCCATACTTTCCAATCATATTTCCAATTATTTTCCCATTATATCCCCATAATTTCACAGTTTCCTATATTTTTCTAATCAACTCTTATAAAAAGAAAAGAGAAGAAGAAAGAGGAAATACAAGGAAGCTCTCATAATCTCTTTTAGGTTCTCAAGACTTCAGCGTGTGCTGCCCTATGCGCTGAGAAATTGAGAGAGAAAAAGAAGAAATGAGAAGAAATAAGTGGACGGGCAGCGGAGAAAAAAGGAGATAAAAAGGAAGTTGTGGGAGAATGTGGGAAATTGCCCTTTTGAGGATATTGGAGTTTACCCTATGACATCTCTTGTTCCAGGGTAACCCTCTGCATCCTCGTTGAGGCAAGTTGGCGCATCCTGTAACACCGCTCAAAAGTAAAAATAACGACCTTGCATCGTCCAGCTTCAACGGACGATGTGAGGTCGTTTTTTTCTACACTTTTTCGCTTG
>JAZOVI010000074.1:0-27586 GCA_045658625.1 Faecousia sp. | reverse complement strand
GTTTGACTTGGGATCGCGTAGATTTTATGCGAGGCACCATACTGATCAGTAAGCAGTTACAGAAAGAAAAGAAGGCAGGCGGTGCATTTCGGTTGGTTTCTTTGAAGAATGACAAGCCCCGCAGAATCACACCTGCACCTTGGGTTATGCAACTATTGCGTGATCGTAAGCTACAGCAGTATGAGCATAAGGAGAAAGCAGGAGCAGCGTGGTCCAATCCTCTGAATTTGGTTTTTACAAATGAGTTGGGCGGAAATCTGATTCCCCAGACCGTGGTGAGACATTTCAAAGAAATCGTAGCATCTATCGGCAGACCCGAAGCAAGATTTCACGATCTTCGCCACAGTTACGCAGTGGCATCCCTGCGTTCCGGAGATGATATTAAAACTGTTCAGGGCAATCTCGGCCACGCGACTGCGGCCTTTACTTTGGATGTTTATGGACATGTAACGAACCAAATGCAGGAAGCCAGCGCGGCGCGAATGGAAGCCTATATCGAGGGTATTTTGAAGCTATAAGGGAAAACGCAAGGGAAAAAGAAAAAATGATTCAAAAGTTTTGAACATTTAAGCTGTAAAAATGCCCAAGAACAAAGAAAAGTCCGGTTAGGACAAAGTTCCTAACCGGATTTGGGTGGCGGAGTGAGAGGGATTTGAACCCTCGCGCGGCTTTAAGACCGCCTACTCCCTTAGCAGGGGAGCCCCTTCGGCCTCTTGGGTATCACTCCGAATATAGAGATATGCAGTTGCTTCGCTATTTTAGCACGGCAATATCGGTTTGTCAAGGGCAAAAACACCGCAGGTGAAAACCTGCGGTGTAATAATTATCCAGGAAAAATATTGGTAATCCAAAGCAGAATCGGAATTACCAGGGAAAACACGCTGACAAGCCAGGGATACAGCACCTTTCGGGAGAGAAACATCATCAGCAAGCTGCCTACTGTAATCAACAGCGGCACCATAACCGCCACATTCCGCTCGATCATCATAGCATACTCGCCGTTTGCCTGTAAATTGATACCTACAAACACCGGCAGGCGGCTGGCATTGTCTATTGCCAGCGAAATCGACGCAATCACTACAGGGATGGACAAAATCACACTGCGAAGCTTATAGATCCACTGGCCGCCTATCTTTACATAGGACCATATTTTCTTCAGTATTTCCACATATTTTTCCGGAATCGGTATCTTTATTTTTTTCATAAGCTCGCCGCCCTTTCTATGTGTTTTGTATCATAACACATTTCTTTTTCTGTTGCAAGTGGCAAAACCGTCCGTTTTATTTCTCTTTTAGTCCTGTATATTAGGGCTGCAGACAAATACTAAGGAGGATTTTTCTATGTTTACTGCCGCAATTTGCCGTTATCTCGACCAGGCCGTTGTTCCCCGTCCCAACGCAGCTACTCGCCGTGAGGTGCTGCACAAGCTGATCGACCATCTGCTGATTATCGCCATTTGTGCCGGAGTCTCTGCCTGCGCTGTCTTTCTTACCCTTTTCTTTTAACGTTTTCCTTGTATAAAGCTACAAGACCTTTAATAAGCAAATCTTTGTCGTAGATCATCTCTCTGCGGCAAAGGGGAATGATAAACTTGGCAATACCGCCGGTGGCAATTACCGTAGTCTTATAACCAAGTTCCTCTTCCATCCGCTCGATCATCCCATCCAGCATACAGGCCGCGCCCATCATAATGCCGGAGCGCATTGCATCTACCGTATTGCGACCAATGGCCTTCTTCGGCTGATCCAACTGTAGTCCAGGAAGCAGTGCCGTCCGGTCTGTCAGGGCATCCATGGAAATTTTCACGCCGGGAATAATACTGCCGCCGAGATATGCGCCGTTTTTATCCAGAACAGAAATGGTTGTGGCCGTGCCCATATCAATAATGGTCATCGGAGGCTTGTGCTCCCGGAGAGCCGCCACAGCGCCAACCACAAGGTCCGCGCCGGTCTGTCCGGGGTTTTCCAACAGGATATTGAGACCGGTTTTCAATCCAGGACCTACCACCAATGCTGTTTTTCCCGTCAGCTTTTTGATAGCCGTCTGGAAAGAATTGAGCACCTGGGGTACTACAGAAGCAATAATTGCTCCCTCTACCTCGCCCGTATTTACACCGTAGACCTCCATTAAGCTCTTTATATCTAAGCAGTATTCGTCAGAGGTTTTCGTGGCATCTGTACGGAGTCTTGCCTCAAACAAAATCTCATCGTTCTGGACGCCGCCGATGACAATGTTGGAATTGCCGATATCTACTGTCAGAATCATACTGTCTCCTCCAAATTCATAGCGTTTATCAAATAACAGGTCTTGATTTTCCCCTGCTCCGTTTCAATAATACCCGCACTGCCCCCGAAAGAGCCGCAAGCGCCGGGATTGAGCACCCACATTCCATCCGGCAAACACCGGCACTCAGCATTGTGGGTATGTCCATACAAAACCGCAGCCGCATCGTTCCTTGCGCCGTCTGCAATCAATAGACCCGTTGTAATTTTTGCGTTATGGCGATGGCCGTGGGTCATAAATAACCGCACACCGCATACATCATAGCAAAGTACTTCCGGCACAGGTCGCAGCAGCCGGTACTTATCACAGTTGCCCGGCACTGCGTGTACTGGAATGTGGGGATATTCCTCAGAGAGAACCCGCGCATCATCAAAGTAATCACCCAAGTGGACGATAGCATCGGGCTTTGTTTTCTCCACGCACCGACGCATAAAACTAAGGCCGGCGTGGGAATCGGAAAGAACCAAGATTCGCACTGTTCACCAACCCCTTCTGATGTGCATATAGTATACTGTAACAGTTATTATAGCAGGCATTTTGACAGGAGGCAATAAAATGGAGAAAAAATCTCAGGATTTTTCTATGAAGGAGGCTATGCGGCTGGCCAATTCCCCGGCAGGAAAGCAGCTTGCCCAGCTTCTGCAGCAGGCAGACCAGCAAGTTTTGGACAATGCCATCCGGCAAGCTCAGCAAGGCAACTACGAGAACGCAGCACAGCAGCTCCGTGATTTGATGACCTCTCCCCAGGCGCAAGCGCTCCTGAAAGAATTGGAGAAATAACATGGCAGGACTGGAAGAACAGCTAAATGCTGTGCTGTCAAACCCCCAGATGATGCAGCAGATTATGGCGATGGCTCAAAATTTCGCGCCACCTCAGGAAGCGCCACCGCCTCCCGTTCAGACACCTCCAACGCCCGCCTTGCCTGCCATCGACCCAGCCATGCTCCAAAAGCTCTCCGCGCTTATGACACAGGGCGGCGTGGACAAAAATCAGCAGCATCTTCTGAACGCTTTATGCCCTTACATAAATGCTCACCGAATTACAAAGCTGGAAAAAGCGATGCAGGCAGCAAAAATGGCCCGGATGGCCACAGGACTTTTAGGCAATTTCGGGCAAGGCAGGTGATATTATGTACAACCGTTATATCCCCCAGTCCGACGGTTCATACCGCCGGGATAAAATGCCCGACCATTCCCCACCGCCACCGCAGCCCCGTCCTCAACCGCCACCGCAGCCCTATTATCCGCCTCAACCGGAAGTGGCGCCTTGTCCGCTACCACAGGAAACACCTCCCTGCCCCCCACCGGCTCCACCTATGCCTTGTTCTCCGCCGTGCCAAGGGGGTACCAGCGGTTTCTTGCGGCAGCTTCTCCCCCAAAATTTTGATACCGGCGATCTATTGATCATTTTACTGCTCCTCTTGATGGCAGGAGACTGCGAGGAAGAAAAAGGCACAGCCTTACTCACGCTTGCCTTTTATCTGTTTATGTAAAAAACCCGCAAAGCAAAATGCTTTGCGGGTTTTTATCAACCTAAGTCCACGTGTCCTAAAAGAATCTTATTATAATCTGCATCCAGAGGATATTTCTTCTTCAGTCCCTCTAACAGCTCCCGGCAGTCCTCCGAACGAAGCTGGGCATCGGCATAGTAGTGCCACTGCGCTTCGCCTTCAATAAAATACATAATGTGATAGCCGTAGGATGTCTTTACAAGGCCGGTATCGCCATATTTACGGGTGGAATCAAAGCTCCAGTCTTCAAATTCCTTAACCATTTCATTGCGGAAGAACTGATCGTAAAGGCCGCCGTTGTCCTTAGAACCAGGGTCTTCGGTATGTGCCTTTGCCAGTTCTGCAAAAGCTTCCTCTGTTACCTCTTTGCCGGCTAAGAAGCTATCCAGCAGAGCCTGCGCCTCCTTGCGGCAGGCCTCCCAAGCCTCGTCGGTGTAAACTTCCTTACCGTTTTCATCCTTTGTTGCTTCGGGGATAATAAGAATATGGCGCACACCTACCCAAGCAAAATCTGTATCGTCCTTTGTGATTTTGTTCTCCTCATAGGTAGCCTTGTTCTCTTCGTAATAAGCGGCAATATCTTCCTCTGTAATCTTTAAGCTATTAGCAAACTGATCGTAATAGCCCATACCCACAAAGGTCTCATTGGTGTATTGCACATAGGCATCAAGGGTCGCACCAATGCTCATTTCCTCCTGCACCATTTCCTCAGCATTGGCATAGCCATACTTTTGGGCTTGGGTATTCATGGTGTCCCGGAAATTCTCCAGATATTTCTGCTCATCCTCGCTGAGCTTAAACTGCACTTCTTCCGCCTCAATGCACAGCACGGCATACTGATGCCAAGTTGCCATACATTGCTTCAGGAAATACTCCTGCCAGGAAATTTCACTATCAAAATAGCAGGGCTGTGTAGCAAGATCCTTGGTGTAATCTAAGCCAAGAAAGCTCAAATAATAGCTATTTTCATCCAAGAAGCTATAAACCGAAATCCAGTAATACACCTGCAGCTGGGCATTGGTCAGTTTCTTATCTCCAGCCGTTGCCACTACGCGATCCCGAACACTGATAAGCTCCTTTTCCTCACCGGTATAGTTCTCAAAGTTACTACTGGGGTCTTTGGGATCGTTATAATGATCCAAAAACAGCAAAACGCCCAGCGTAACCACCGCTGTCGCCAGCACCGCGATACAAATGCTCGCCCACAAGGGAAGGGTAGACTTTTTCTTTTCGGGCAAAACCGCAGTTTTCTGTTCTACCTCTGCACCGCAATCGGGGCATACCTTTGCCCCATTGGGCAGCTCTGCTTCACATTTATTACAACGCATTCTTTCCTCTTTCCGCCGTCTTACCGACAGCCTTTAGTACTTGCCAGTTTATCATTTCCGCAACAAAATTGCAAGTCATTTCCAAAATGTTCACATTTTTGTTACTACCACGGGAAAGCCTTGCAAAATACGCGAAAAAATGTTATAGTGTATTATTAGAGTAGTATCGGCAAAAGGAGATCTGCCAATGAACGGAAAGACCACAACCATTTCAAAAGAACAGCTTGCACGGCAGATGGATTTCTGTCAGAAAATTAACGCCCTTTGGCTTTCTGAGGGCATTGCCCCCACTGCCTATGTAGAGACTTACGGCTGCCAGCAAAATGAGGCAGATTCCGAAAAACTCCGGGGTATGCTGGCAGAAAGCGGCTATGCGATTGTGGGTTCTCCCGAGGGCGCTGACGTAGTTATTATGAACACCTGCGCCATCCGGGAACACGCAGAGCAACGGGTTTTTGGTAATTTAGGCGCCCTGAGCCACACCAAACGCCGCCATATGCGGCAGAAGATTTTTCTCTGTGGCTGTATGGCGGGCGAAGATGCGGTTTATCAAAGAGTGAAAAAAAGCTATCCCTATGTGGACGGTGTATTTTCCACTCACCATTTATGGCGTTTCCCGGAGCTTTTACACCGGGTGCTGACCGTTGGTAAGCGGACTTTCTTTGTAGAAGATGAAGCCGGTTCTATTGCCGAGGGTATCCCCCAGCTTCGGGATAACACACTGAAAGCCTGGGTCTCCATTATGTACGGCTGTAACAATTTCTGCACCTACTGTATTGTTCCCTATGTTCGTGGTCGGGAACGCAGCCGTCGCCCGGAGGACATTTTGGCAGAATGTCGGGATGTTATCGCAAAAGGCGCACGGGAAATTACCTTGCTGGGTCAAAATGTCAACTCCTACGGCAAGGATTTAGATATAGAAATTGATTTTTCCGATCTTTTGCGGCAGATTGCCGCTATCCCCGGTGATTTTCTCATTCGGTTTATGACCAGCCATCCCCGGGATGCAGGCAAAAAGCTGTTTGATACCATGGCTGCCGAGCCAAAAATCGCAAAGCAGCTCCATCTTCCCTTCCAGTCCGGCTCTTCCCGGGTACTGAAGGCAATGAACCGCCATTACGACAGAGAAAAATATCTTTCTCTGGTAGAATATGCCAAATCCGTTATGCCAGACCTGGTGCTGACCTCCGATGTCATTGTGGGCTTCCCCGGAGAAACGGAAGAGGAATTTGAGGAGACCTTATCTCTCATCGAGAAAGTTCGCTACGATTCCCTGTTTACCTTTATTTTCTCCCCCCGAATCGGCACACCTGCCGCCAAAATGGAAGACCCAACTCCCAAGGAGGAGAAAAACCGCCGCTTTGATAAGCTTTGCGCTTTGCAAAATACCATCTCCGAAGAAATCCACCGCACATATGTTGGCAAAACCTTCCGCTGCTTAGTGGACGGCAAAGACAAAGATCTTCTCACAGCCCGTACTGAGGGCGGTCGACTTGTCCGCTTCCCCGGAGAAGACAGCCTGATTGGCAACTTTATTTGCCTGACTATTACAGACTCCGGCACTTGGAGCCTTACAGGAATACAGAAAAAGGATGGATGATTATGTCCGCAAAAAATCCGGAAATGACCCCTATGAAACGCCAATATTACCAGATTAAGGAACAAAATCAGGATAGCATCCTGTTTTTCCGTCTTGGTGATTTTTATGAAATGTTTGACGAGGATGCTTGCCTTGCCGCCAAAGAATTAGATTTGACCCTGACCACCCGGGACAGGGGTAAGCCCAAGGAAGAGCAGACCCCTATGTGTGGCGTGCCCTACCATTCTGTGGATGCATATATTGCCCGACTGGTCGCTAAGGGTTACAAAGTAGCCATTTGCGAGCAGATGGAAGACCCCTCCCAGGCAAAAGGCATTGTTGAACGGGACATCAGCCGCATTATCACCCCCGGCACGGTTACGGAAAGCTGTATGCTGGACGAGAGCCGGAACAATTATATGGGTTGTCTCTATGGCTCTAAAGAGCGGTACGGTCTTGCTTTTTGCGATGTTTCCACCGGCGCTTTCTTTGTAACCGTCTGTGCCGATGCCGCCGCTGCCGCATCGGAATTGGGTCGTTTCTCTCCTGCAGAGGTTATTCGCAGCGGACCGACCGCTGCCGATCCCATTATCAGCGACACCCTGATTCGTCGCCTGAGTTGTTGTGTCAATGAAGGCAGTCAAGATACCCCCGATCTATCCGCAGCCAGCGATACTCTGGAACAGCATTTCACCCAAAACCTGGCAAATTTAGGAATTGCAGGTATGCCGGAGGCTATTATCGCCGCCGGAACTCTGCTGAGCACCTTGAAATTTGTACAGAAAAACCCCCTGGAGCATATCCGCCAGCTGCAATATTATACCACCGGTCAATTTATGGAACTGGATATGGACGCCCGCCGCAACTTGGAGCTATGCGAAACCATGCGCTCCAAGGAAAAGAAAGGCACACTCCTTTGGGTGCTGGACAAAACCCGCACCGCTATGGGCAGCCGTATGCTCCGCAGCTGGCTGGAAAAGCCTCTGTTGGACGAAACTGCCATTTTGCACCGCCAGGATGCAGTAGAAGAGCTTTTGAACGCCGTCCTGTCCCGGGGTGAACTGTCGGAAGCCCTCCGGGACATCTCCGACTTGGAGCGAATCACCAGCCGGGTAGTTACCGGTTCTGTCAACGCCCGGGAAATGCTGGGACTTGCCCGAGGCCTGCGGGCGCTGCCTCAAATTCACGCCACCCTTTCTTCTATGCAAGCGCCCCTTCTGCAGCAGCTTTGTGGGCAGATTGACATTTTGCAGGACTGCGCTGATCGAATCGAAACTACCCTTGTGGACGAACCTCCCCTGACCATTCGGGAGGGCGGTCTGATCCGCGACGGCGCAAGCCCAGAAGTTGACCGCCTGAAGGACATCTTAAACGGCGGCACCAGCACCATGGCTGCCATTGAGATTTCCGAAAAGGAAAAGACCGGTATCCGCACCTTAAAGGTAGGTTATAACCGGGTATTCGGCTATTATATCGAGGTTTCCAAGTCCTTTATCGACCAGGTGCCCGACCACTACATCCGCAAACAGACCCTTACCAACTGCGAGCGTTACATCACCCAGGAACTGAAAGAACTGGAGCAGCAGGTACTGTCTGCCAAAGATCAGCTTGTCGCCCTGGAATACCAGCTGTTTACCCAGCTTCGGGAATTCCTTGCCCAGCAGGCAAGCCGCATCCAGCTGACTGCCGCCGCAGTGGCCCAAGCCGACGCTCTCTGCTCTTTGGCCCTTGTTGCCGCCAAAAACGGCTATTGCCGCCCGGAAATCACCGACGATGGTATTATTTCCATCACCGACGGCCGCCACCCCGTGGTGGAACGGGTGCTTAGCGACTCCCTGTTTGTCCCCAATGACACCCACTTGGGCGAGCAGGACAACCGGGTATCCATTATCACAGGCCCCAATATGGCAGGTAAATCCACCTATATGCGTCAGGTGGCGCTGATCGTGCTGATGGCGCAGATGGGTTCTTTCGTGCCTGCCCGCAGTGCAAAAATCGGCATTGTGGACCGGATTTTCACCCGCATCGGCGCCAGCGACGATCTTGCTTCCGGCCAATCTACCTTTATGGTAGAAATGGCAGAGGTAGCTTCCATCCTGAAATACGCCACCTCCCGAAGCTTGCTGATTTTAGACGAAATCGGCAGAGGCACTTCTACTTACGACGGTATGGCCATTGCCCGGGCAGTACTGGAATACGCCGCATCTCCCCAGCAGCTTTGCGCCAAGACCCTGTTTGCCACCCATTACCACGAACTTTCCGTTATCGAAAACGAGCTGCCCAATGTAAGAAATTACAACATCGCTGTGAAAAAGCGGGGCGATCAGATGATTTTCCTCCGCAAAATCATCCCCGGCTCTACTGACGATAGCTTCGGCGTTGAGGTTGCCAAACTGGCAGGTCTGCCCGACAGCGTAGTACGCCGCGCCCGGGAAATCCTCAAAGGGCTGGAAAATGGCGAAAAGCCGGAATATACAGTAAATGCTCCCATTCTGGAAGAGCAAGTCGGTATGGAGGACCTTCGCTTCCGTCAGGTTTGTGATTCTCTTGCAGAAATGAGCGTAGAGACGCTTACCCCCATCGAGGCGATGAACGCCTTGTATCAACTCAAAAAAATGTTGGAGTAATATGAAAAAACTTCCCGTAACCCTCAATAAAACAGAATTCAGCCGCGGTCTTGGACTTCTATGCTTTCAGCAGCTTTTGCTGCCGGTACTGTTAGGCCTTGCCGTTGCCTTTCTGCCCTTTTCACCCACAGATGCCCAGCTGAACTTTGCTTATTTTCTCATCAATTATATATCTGCACTGATTTTGTTCCGAAATTTCTTGTGGGCAGAGCTGGAGATTGCAGTGGAAAGACCCGGCAAGGTATTTTCCTCCATTGCCATCGGCTATGGGCTCTACTATGTAATCTCCACAGGCATCGGTTACTTGGTAGACTTTATCGCCCCGGAATTTCTCAACTTAAATGACGAAAGCATCGGCGCTATGTCGCAAGATCAGTTCGCTTTGATCACCGTTGGCACAGTGCTTCTTGTGCCTATGTCGGAAGAATTGCTGTTCCGGGGTGTTCTGTTTAACCACATCTATGAAAAGCGGCCGGTTATCGCTTGTTTTACCTCTGTAATTTTATTCTCCCTGATCCATCTGATTGGCTTCATCGGAGAGTACTCTCCCTTACACTTCTTCTTGGCATTTTTGCAGTATCTGCCGGCAGGTATTGTTCTGTGCTTTACCTATATTCGCTCCGGCACCATTTTTGCCCCCATTCTATTTCACACCCTTGTCAATTCCCTTGCTATGTTTTATCAGTCTTCTGTGAGGTGAGCTTATGGCTAAAATCCAAAAACTTTCTCCCCATATCGCCAACCTGATTGCCGCCGGTGAAGTGGTGGAACGCCCCGCCTCGGTAGTCAAAGAACTTGTGGAGAACGCCGTAGACGCCGGCGCTACCCAAATCACCGTGGAAGCCCGCAACGGCGGAATGACCTTCCTGCGTGTAACCGACAATGGCTGCGGCATGTCTCCGGAGGATGCCCGGGTTGCCTTTTTGCGCCACGCCACCTCCAAGCTGCGGACAGAAGCCGATCTTGCCGCCATTGGCACCATGGGTTTCCGTGGTGAAGCTTTGGCCGCTATCGCCGCCGTCAGCCGTATCGACCTTTTGACCAAAACCGCCGATAGTATCAGCGGTACAAGCCTCCATTTGGAAGCCGGTGAAATTTTGGAAGATACCGAAGCCGGCTGCCCTGACGGTACAACCATCATTATCCGGGATTTATTCTTTAACACCCCCGCCCGTATGGCCTTTATGCACGCCGATACGGTAGAGGGCAGCAAGGTATCTGCCGCTGTGCAGATGCAGGCGCTGGCCCACCCGGAAATTGCTTTCCGCCTTTTGCGGGATGATAAGGAAGTCCTCTCTACCCCCGGCACAGGGCGCTTACAGGATGCCCTGTATTGCATTTACGGAAAAACCGCCGGGCAGATGATTCCCGTAGACAGCCAGTGGGAAGGCTACCGGATTACCGGCTTTGTAACCCGTCCCACCGATGCGCGACCCAGCCGGGCGCTGCAGACCTTTTTTGTCAACGACCGCCCCGTTCGTTCCCGGCAGCTGACCGCCGCCCTGGAGGAAGCTTACCGCAACCAGCTGATGCAGGGCAAAATCCCCGGCTGTGTGCTGCATCTTACGCTCCCCTTAAATGCCGTGGACGTAAATGTCCACCCGGCAAAAACAGAAATCAAATTCCTTAATGAAAAAGCCGTATTCCACTGTGTTCATTACGGTGTTTTGGGTGCGCTGAATAAATCCACCGATCGTCCTGCGGTTCGCTTTACACCTGCCCCGGAAAAACCCGCCCAGCCTGCGCAAAAACCCGCGCCCCGGCAGGAGAGCTTTTTCCGCACAATGACGCCCCAGGAATATAAGAATTTTACTACTGCCGTAAAGGAAGCCCCTCATCCCTCCCCCCAGACAGCTGCAGCTGTGGCTGCCGCTGTGGAGCGGACCACCGCCGCGCCTTTGCACCAAACCCCAAAAGCTCCCGGTTTTCAGCTGCCTCCTATGCAAAAACCCGCCCCGTTTGTTTCGAAAGCCCCGGAAATTCCCGTAGCCGAGGAAATCCCGGAGCAGGCAGAGCTTAAAATGCCGGAAGTGCAGTCTTGGCGGTATGTAGGTGAGCTGTATAACTGCTATATTTTGGTGGAGCAGGGCGAGGATGCCTTCTTCATTGACAAACACGCCGCCCACGAGCGGATTCTCTTTGAAAAACTGAAGAAAAACCAGGAAGCTATCTCTTCCCAAACACTGATTTCCCCCGTTTCCTGCCGGCTCGCCCCGGAGAGCGTGGCGCTGCTGCTGGCAAACAAAGCAGAAATGGAAGTATTAGGTTTCCAACTGGAAGAATTCGGCGATAATGTACTTCTTGTCCGCCAAATTCCTATGGATCTGGAGCTTTCCCAAATTTCCGACACCTTAGAGACCTTAGCTTCCGATCTGCAAAAGGGTCGCTTGGAAAACGGCGACACCATCCGAGACGAGCTGCTGCACACCGTTGCCTGCAAAGCCGCCATCAAAGCCGGTTGGCAGACCTCTCAAGAGGAGCTTATGGTGCTTGTAAAAGAGGTAATGTCCCGGGAAGATTTGAAGCATTGTCCCCACGGCAGACCTATCTGCATTTCCCTCTCCCAAAAGCAGCTGGAAAAGCAATTTAAGCGGAGTTGATGCCTATGGATAAGATTATTTGTATCGCCGGGCCTACCGCTTCGGGCAAATCCGCCCTGTCCATTGCCTTGGCAGAAGAATTAGGGGGCGAAATCGTCTCCTGCGACTCTATGCAGATCTACCGGGGAATGGATATCGGCACAGCTAAGCCCACCCAGGAAGAACGGCAAGGCATCCCCCACTATATGCTGGATGTGGCCGATCCCACGGAGGATTTTTCTGTCAGCCGTTACTGTAAAATGGCCACCCCCATTGTGGACGACATCCTCGCCCGGGGCAAAACCGCTATTATCGTAGGTGGTACAGGCCTTTATATGGATGCCCTGATCCGTGGCAACGATTTTGCCCCCTTCCCCTCCACCGGCCGCCGGGAAGAGTTGGAAACCCTGGCAGAAAAAGAGGGTATCGAAGCCGTTTTATGTAAACTACGAGAGGTTGACCCAGACTCCGCAGCCCGTCTCCACCCCAGCGATCGGAAGCGGATTATCCGGGCGCTCGAGGTCTACTTAGAAACCGGTGAGACCATCACCGCCCACAACGAAAAAACCAAGTTAATTCCCCCGCGCTACAACCCCGTATGGTTTGCTCTGGAGGACGAAAACCGCCAGGATCTTTACGATCGGATTGATAGCCGGGTAGATATTATGCTGAAAATGGGTTTGCTTGCGGAAATTCGTAGCCTTTTAGACCAAGGCATCCCCGCAAAATGCACGGCCATGCAGGCCATTGGCTATAAAGAATTCTTGCAAGCGCTCTCCGGGGAAATATCGGTTGAAGTCGCTGCCGCAGAGGTAAAACAATCTTCCCGGCACTATGCCAAGCGCCAGCTGACCTGGTTCCGCCGAAATGAAAATATCCACTGGCTGCGCCGGGCAAAGGGCGAAGGCACAGCAGAAATTCTTTCCCGCGCCCGACAGTATCTTCGGGAATTTGACAAATAAACGATGCTAAGATATGTGTACCCCAAAGAAAGAAGGAAGGTATACATATGTCTGACGCAATTAATTTACAGGATGCCGTTTTAAGTGAGGTTCGCCGGGAAAAAGTGCCCGTAACACTCTTTCTTATGAACGGTTTCCAGCTCCGGGGCATCATCACCGGCTACGACAGCTTTGTGGTGGTGCTGGTCAGTGAAGGCAAGCAGCAGATGATTTACAAACACGCCATCTCCACCCTTGTCCCCATCCGACCACTGAAAGCCACAGTACTTAGCGTATAGCAAGCAGGCGGCGGAGCAATGCTTCGCCGCCTGTTTCTTAAGCCGAGGAGAATCGAACACCGACAGCCCCACAGCAGTTCTTTTATTTGTATTTTTCCTTATCTTCCTTGCCTTGCGTTAGCAAGGCTGCGTCATCTGCGCAAAAATCCAAAGCAAAACTCCTTGCTGTGGGGTGCTGCGCAGTTTTGAGATAGCAGCTTTTCGTCAAGACAAGTAAAATCACGAAGGGAATATCCGTCCGATATTTTCGAGGGATTTTCCGCAGTATTGGCGGAAAGCTACAGTTCAAAACCTATCGGGGTTCGACTCCCCTCGGCTTATAGAAAGAAGGATTTTTATGTCCATTACAGAAAATGTGGCCCGCATTCGGGCAGAGATGAAAAAAGCCGCCCTGGACGCAGGGAGAGACCCCGGTTCTATTCTCCTTTGTGCCGCCACCAAAATGAATGATGCCGCCGCCATCCGGGAAGCCATTGCCGCCGGAGTTACCTGCTGCGGAGAAAACCGGGTACAGGAACTGACCCAAAAGCTGGCAGAAAACGCCTACGAAGGGGCAGATATTCACTTTATCGGACACCTGCAGACCAACAAAGTGAAACAGGTGGTAGGTAAAGTTTCCCTGATCCACAGCATCGACTCTCTCCGCCTTTTAGAAGCCGTCAACAAAGAAGCCCTCCGCCAGGGCATCCGGCAGGACATTCTGCTGGAAATCAACATTGGAAATGAAGAAAGCAAATCCGGTTTCACCCCGGAATCGCTTTTTGAGGTTCTTGATGCCGCAGCGGACTTTCCCGGGATTTTCATCCGTGGACTGATGGCAATCCCCCCAATTTGCCAAAATCCGGGGGATAATGACAAATTTTTTCAAAAAATGTATCAGCTTTCTGTTGACATAAGCACAAAAAAATACGATAATGTATACAGTACTGTCCTGTCTATGGGTATGAGCGCCGATTACCGGGAAGCCATTGCCTGCGGCAGCACGATGATACGCATCGGTACCGATATTTTCGGTGCCCGAAATTACGCAAGCAAATAACCACAAGGATAGAAATAGATATTGGAGGACGCGACATATGAGTTTTTGGGATAATGTGAAGAAATTTACTCAGCCCTATTCCGACGAAGAGTACGACGAAGAGTACGACGAAGAAATGGGCGATTATGAAGAAGAGCAGGAAGCCCCCGCACCCCGCGCTCGCCGCAGCTCCCCCTTTGCTGAAACCCGTCAGGAGCCTGCTGCTCCCGCTTACACACCCGCGCCTTCCGAGGACCGCAGCAGCCGCAGCTTTAACGGCCAGGTGCTGAGTATGGGCTCCGGTAAGCAGGAGGTTGTTCTTTTCCACGCCAAGACTTTTGATGATGCCGCCAAGGCCGCCGATGAGCTTCGCAGAAGAAAAGCCATCATCCTCAATATGGAAAATGTGGACAAGTCCCTGACCCGTCGGGTAGTTGACTTCCTGTCCGGCAGCGTTTACGCACTGGACGGTAGTGTCAAGAAGATTGCCCAGGCTACTTACCTGTTCTGCCCCCACAACATGGACGTTGTTGGCGACCTGGAGAACGTAGATCTGGAAAACTACACCTGATAGAGAGGTTATCCTATGTACACACCTGAACAGCTTGCCGGTATTACCTTCGGCAAGAAATTCGGCGGTGGCTACAATATTGAAGACGTGGATAGTGTCTTTGGCCAACTGACCGCTGACTACGAAAATCTTTATAATGAAAACATTTCTCTCAAAACCAAAATGCGGATGATCGTCTCCAAACTGGAAGAGTACCGCAACGCAGAAGAGAGTATGAAACAGGCAGTGATCGACACCAAGAACACCTGCGAGCAGATGGTTGCCGACACCAAAACCCAATGCGCCGGTATGATCCGGGATGCGGAAGCCGCCGCTATTGAGGCAGATACAAAAATCGCCCTGGAGGAAGCACGGGTAGAAAGCGCCCGGCAGGTAGCTGCCCGGCAAATCGTTGATCTAAAAAGCCAGCTGGAAAACTGTCTGCAGCTTTTGGCGCAGATCCAGGAGACGCACAAGCCCATCAATCCTATTCAGGAAGCTCCCGCTCCTGAGAAGGCAGAGCCTGAAAAGCCCGCCCCCCAGAAGACCATTCCGCCGCTGAAAAACGATCCCAGTGCGGATATGTTCTCCAACCTGCAGTTTGGCAGAAATTACGATACCAATAAAAAACGCTAATAAATAAATGCATTGATAAGGACAGGTGTTCACCGCTTTATTGTTTTCAGAGAGCTGCCGTTTGGTGCAAGGCAGTAACAACTCGGCGAACATATCCCCTTTGAGCAGCATACCGAACTCTTTAGACAGTAGGCTATGCCGGTTGCACCCGATAAAATGCACACGAGCGCCGGGCAACCGGAACAAGAGTGGTACCGCAGAGGTTATAATGCCTTTGTCTCTTATTTGGAGACAAAGGCATTTTTATTTTGATCAATTATGGAGGTTAATCCAATGGAATACAAAAACACAATCATCACCCCGAAAACCGACTTTCCTATGAAGGCCGGCCTGCCCCAGAGAGAGCCTGCTATGCTCCAGCGCTGGGAAGAAACCGACCTTTATAACGCCCTTTTGGAAAAGAATAAAGACCTGCCCCCCTTTATCTTGCACGACGGCCCTCCCTTCTCTAACGGCTACATCCATATGGGCCACGCCCTGAATAAGTGCCTGAAGGACTTTATTGTCCGCAGCCACGCAATGATGGGCTTCTATACCCCCTATGTGCCCGGCTGGGATAACCACGGTCTGCCCATCGAGCGCGCCATCGAAAACTCCAAGAAGAAGCTCAATAAGGATATGTCCGTTCCCGAATTCCGGAAGGCCTGTGAGGATTTTGCCGAGGACTTTATCCAAAAGCAGATGGGCGGCTTTAAGCGTTTGGGCGTCGTGGGCGATTGGGAAAACCCCTACCGCACTATGGACAAGCACTTTGAAGCCCAAGAGGTTAAGGTCTTTGGTCGGATGTTTGACAAGGGCTTCATCTATAAGGGTCTCAAGCCCGTTACCTGGTGCCCCTTCTGCGCCACCGCTGTTGCCGAAGCTGACATCGAGTACAAGGACGATCCCTGTACCTCCGTATATGTAAAGTTTAAGCTGAAGGACGACCAGGGCAAGCTCCCCGGTGTGGAGAACGCTTACTTCGTCATTTGGACCACCACTATTTGGACCCTCCCCGGCAATATGGCCATCTGCCTCCACCCCCGGGACAGCTATGCGCTGGTAAAAGCCGATAACGGTGAAACCTATATCATGGCTCAGGCTCTGATGGAAAAGACCATGAAGATGGGTGGTTTTGAGAACTACGACGTGATCGCCACCTATCCCGGCGCATTCTTTGAAAATATGCTGGCGCAGCATCCTTTCCTGGATAAGACCAGCCGCTTGGTTTGGGCTGAGTATGTTACTATGGATTCCGGTACGGGCTGTGTCCACACCGCCCCCGGCTTCGGCGCAGACGACTATCAGACCTGTATGCGTTATGGTATGGAACTGGTTGTTCCCGTGGACGACTACGGCCGCCACACCGATTATGCCGGCAAGTACGCCGGTCTAAAGACCGAGGAGTCTAACCCCATCATCCTTGCAGATATGAAGGAATCCGGCGCGCTGTTCGCTTCCGAGGAGATCATCCACTCCTACCCCCACCACGACCGCTGCAAGAAGCCCGTTATCTTCCGGGCTACTCCCCAGTGGTTCTGCTCTGTGGAGTCCTTCAAGGATCAGGCAGTAAAGGCCATTGAAAATGTCCAGTGGTATCCCGCCTGGGGCGAGGACCGTATGATCTCGATGATCCGGGAGCGCGCCGACTGGTGTATCTCCCGTCAGCGCCGTTGGGGTCTGCCCATCCCTGTGTTCTACTGTAAGGACTGCGGCAAGCCCGTTTCCACCCCCGCATCCATTGAAAAGATTTCCGCGCTGTTTGACGAGCACGGCTCTAACGTTTGGTTTGAGAAGGAAGCTATGGAGCTTGTTCCCGAAGGCTTCACCTGCCCCCATTGCGGCGGTAAGACCTTCGACAAGGAGACCGACACCCTGGACTGCTGGTTTGACTCCGGCTCCACCCACTTCTCTTCCCTGATGCACCGCACCCCTGAGCTGTGGCCTGCCGATGTGTATCTCGAAGGCGCTGACCAGTACCGTGGTTGGTTCCAGTCCAGCCTGCTGACGAGCGTTGGCGCACTGGATCAGGGCGCTCCCTTCCGTCAGGTTCTGACCCACGGTTGGGTCGTTGACGGTCAGGGTCGCGCAATGCACAAATCCCTGGGCAACGGTGTGGATCCTGCCGACCTGATTAAGGACTTCGGCGCAGATATTGTCCGTCTGTGGGCGGCTTCCTCCGATTACCACGCAGACGTGCGCTGCTCCAAGGAGATTTTCAAGCAGATTGCGCAGAACTACCTGAAGTTCCGTAACACCGCCCGTTACTGCCTGGGCAACCTGGACGGCTTCGATCCCAACAATTTGGTTGCTCCTGCCGATATGGAAGAGCTGGACAAGTGGGCGCTGACTAAGTTGGATGCCCTGGTTAAGGATTGCCGCAAGGCTTATGACAGCTATGAATTCCACGCCATCACCCACGATATTAACGATTTCTGTGTCGTCGAGCTGTCTTCCTTCTATTTGGACATCCTGAAAGACCGCCTGTACTGCGAAGAAAAGGACGGCCTGCGCCGCCGCAGCGCACAGACTGCTCTGTATCTCATCGTAGATGCGCTTGCCAAGCTGTTCGCTCCCATCCTGGCTTACACCTGCGACGAAATTTGGCAAGCAATGCCCCACAGCAGTAGCGACGATACCCGTAACGTTCTGCTGAACCAGATGCCCGCTGACTTTGCTGCCTATAGCCTGGACGAAGCCACTATGGCAAAGTGGGAAGCCGTTATGAAGCTCCGCCAGGATGTCAACGGCGTTCTGGAAAAGGCAAGAGCCGACAAGCGAATCGGCAAGGCTCTGGAAGCTCGGGTTACTTTGGAAACCGGCGACGATGCCATCAAGGCTGCCTGTGAAGGCCTGAACCTTGCTGAAATCTGCATTGTTTCCGCCTGCGATTGGGCATCCGCTGAAGAAGGTGCTGAGGTCGCGCAGGGTGTGAACTTCCCCGCGCTCACCATCGGTGTTTCCGAAGCCAAGGGCGAAAAGTGCCCCCGCTGCTGGATGCACTCTTTGGAGGCAAATGCCGAGGGTCTGTGCCCCCGCTGCGCCGCCGTCATTGCCAAGATGGACCTGGAACTGTAAAAAAACACACCCGACGAAGCCTCCTTCGTCGGGTGTTCCTTTATTCTCCAAACCTTTCCGCTACCTTCAGGAGCATATCCCGGATGGGCAACTGATAAGGACAGCGTTTTTCGCAGTCCCCGCAGACGATACAATCCGATGCATGCTTATCCAAAGCCGCGTATCTGGTTTTTGCCCAATCCGGCAGGCCGTAGCGGGTCAAATAGCCGTCAAATAAGAAGATCGTCGGAATTTTAATGCCCACACTACAGGGCGCACAGTAATTGCACCGGCGGCAGAAATTCGTGCCTAACTCTTTCCGAATCTGGGCAATTTTTGCCTGCTCTTCTTCCGTTAGGGGCGCAGAATCCATAATGGCATCATAGTTTTTCTGCACCTGCTCCGGGTAATCCATACCGGGGATGAGCAAATCTACATTTTCATTTTTGGCAATAAACCGCAGGGCAAGATTACCGTCTTCAATGGCGCCACCCGCCAAGGGTTTCATAGCAATGAAGCCCACATTTTTCTCCCGGCAGGCCTGAATCAGCTTTTCACCCTGGGTCTCTACGATGTTATAGGGGAACATCACCGTCTCCACCCATTCCTCCTCCAGCGCCCGCTCCACCATCTCCGCCAAGTGGTTGGTGAAACCGATATGTCCGATTTTACCCGCTTCCTTGGCTTCCAAAAGAGCTTCCAACGCACCGCCGGGGCCGACAATCTGCTCGTAAGCTTCCGCATTAGGGTTGTGAATCTGATAAATGTCAATATAGTCGGTCTGTAGGTTTTGGAGTGAAATCTCCACATCCCGAGCCATACTTTCCTTATCCCGGGCGATACTCTTGGTGGCAATGATAAATTTATCCCGGATGCCGGCAATGGCCTTGCCAATATATTCCTCACTGACGGTATAAGCCCGGGCAGTGTCAATATAATTGACTCCTAAATCCGCAAGCTGCAGTAAAATTTCTTTGCAAGTCTCATCATTTGCTCTTTGAATCGGCAAACCGCCAAAGCCCATCCGGGAAACCCGCAAACCTGTCTTCCCTAAAATACGATATTCCATAGGTTACCCCTCCTTTTTCTCTATCCTAACATATTCCCGCCGGAAAAACAATAAAAAACCGCATCGTAAGATGCGGTTTTTATCACTTAAATGCTTTTTGATTCAGGATCAGGGCGCTGTATAAAAACAGAGTGTCCTTCCCTTGGGTATCAATATAATGGGCGATAGCATCTGGGTGGACATAGCGGATATCCACCACATAGACAGTTTTATATCCCTGCACTAGCAGCGGCACCATACTGGATCCGAAAGAATCCCGGAACACCACCAATTCCCGATCTGTTTCCGCATTCGGATTATCAATCCGCAGCAGCGCCTTCGTGCCGCCTAAAAACACGTCGTAGCCATCCTTGCCGTGGAACTTTTCCCGGTCATAAATGCCGGTGGTCTTGCCTGTTTCGTAATCGTAAACTGTGCAATTTACCAACATGCTGTTAGACAGATAGGTGAGCTTATCCGGCTCCGGCGACAGGGCGCTTTGCCCGTAGTAAACACCCTTGAACCCCTCTAAAGTATGCTGGGTATAGTTTTTTTCCGCCGGGATCTTCATTGCTTTACACAAGGTTTCCGCCGCATCTAAAATCGCTTCCTGCCGCCAGTGGGTATCGGTACGGTAATAGCTTTCCAGCGTCAGGTCATCAAAAATGTCCACATATGCCGCCCCGGGCAGCGTTGCCTTAACATCTGCGACCAAGCCGTCATAATCCGGCATTACATAGCCGTAATCCCTGCCCAAATAGTAGTTTTTATCCGGCACGATGCACACCCAGCTATCGCCTGTGGCGTATTTATCATAGACATAGGCAAGTCGCTCCAGAGACCCTTGCACCAACCCCTCAGTAAATTCCGGGGTGATTTTGGCAAAATACCCATCCTGCAAAGCAAGGCCGTTGTTTTCCTTCAGCCCCAATAGCTTCCACTGGAAAGCCGCTTTTATTCCACGGAAAGTTTCCCGCAGCGGGAACTGATCTACAGAAAAGTCCTCTAATTTTTCGATAACCGACCCATCTGTTATCCCCGCCCAGGTTATTTTTTCCGGAAGCTGTGCCAGTGGCCGCCGCTCCGCATCGGAATACTCCCGAGGCGAAAGAGCCGCACACAAGCACATCACCACCAAAAACGCCGTGAAGCAGACATAAGTGAGGGTCATAATATAGCTTTTCGTTTCTTTTCTCATACTTAAAACCTAAAATACAGGAAGGGACTGAAAGACCCATCCACAAAATATGCCGTTGCAACAAGCAGAATCACCACCAAAAACACCGGCTCTAAAAGGTCGATTACAAGGCCACCCTTGCCCATCGCCCGCAGACGCTCCACCGCCATTTTCACAAGAGGCGTTGCACCTAAAAGACCGAAAACCAAGGGTGCGCAATAGCTTCGCAGATAATACCCGGTTGCTCCCGTCCACAAAGGCAAGCCAGCTAAGAAGAACATTCCTCTCAAGTCGGCAAGCATACCGCCAACGCCGTTTGCGCTGAAAATCACGAAGCTGACCAAAATCACCAAGGTTACATACAAATGGGAAAATACTTTCGGCAGGTGAATAAACACCCGATTATACCAGAATTTTTCCAGCACCAAAAAGACCGCAAAATAAAGTCCCCAAATAATAAAGGTCCAGTCTGCCCCGTGCCAGAAACCGGTCAAAAACCATACAAAAAGGATATTTCGCAGCCATTTTGCGGTATTTACCCGGTTGCCGCCCAGAGGGATATACACATAATCCCGGAACCAGGAACCAAGGGAGATATGCCACCTCCGCCAAAATTCCGCCACGCTTTTGGAAATAAAGGGATAGTTAAAATTCTCGAGAAAGTGAAACCCGAAAATTCTGCCAAGGCCGATTGCCATATCGCTGTACCCGGAAAAGTCAAAATACAGCTGCAGCGACGCTGCCACCGCATAAAGCCAGAATCCAGCCACGGAAGGGTCTGGCGATTCGTGGAGCGCCCGGGCCATTGCGCCCAACACATCTGCCAGCAGTACTTTTTTGCCCAAACCCACCGCAAATCTGCGGATGCCCTCCGCAAAATTTTCAAAACTGTGCTGCCGTTTGCTCAGTTCCTCTTCTACAGTGGTATACCGCACAATAGGACCGGCAATCAGCTGGGGAAACAGCGTTACATAGGTTGCCAGCCGCACATAGCTTCTCTGGGGTGTCGCATCCCCCCGATAGACATCAATGGTATAGCTGAGTGTCTGGAATGTATAGAAGCTGATGCCGATTGGCAGCGCCAGCTTCAATAGGGGAATATTACTCCCGGTAAAGGCGTTTACATTGCCGATAAAGAAATCTGCATACTTGAAAAAGCCCAACGCCAAAAGGCTCACCCCTACGGAGGACCATAAAAACACCTTCTGCAGCTTCGTTCCTCGGTACTTGTCTATCAGCAATCCGTGAATATAGGCAGACAAGGTCGACCCTAACATCAAAAAGGTGTAGACCGGCTCGCCGTAAAAGTAAAACACCAGGCTAAAGAGCAATAAAACGCCGTTTTTCAAGGAAAAAGGCAGGATAAAGTAGCAAATCAGCACCAATGGCAGAAAATAATATAAGAAAGGGATACTGGAGAAAAGCATTTCCTGCCTCCTTTCACAAGATTATTCGCCCATACTCTTGGGGCACATCAGGAAAAAGACCCGGTTGCCAATGGCGCCTGCCACCACCTGATCCGCCTCCACACAGATGTTCCATCTGGGATTGCAGTTATCCGTAAGGTTTTTCAAAAACGCTGCCGGGTCTGTGCCATCCTCCACTTCAAACACATAACCTACAAAGGCAATGGAGCCCATCATCGGCATATACACCGCGCCGTCGCGATAGCCGGTAATTCGGTAATTGTCAAACCCGGTAAAAAACTCTGCATTCTTCTCCAGCTGCGTGGCCTCGCCAAAGAACTTATCTGCCATACTTTCCACCAGGGTTGTGGCCAGTTCCTTAGGCGTAGCATTGTTATTTTGGGTTACCGCCTGCTGAAATTCCGCCCACTGCTCTGCGCCGATGGTATTTTCTTCCACTTGGGGTGTCAGCACCGCTGTGTTTGCAGGTCCGGTAGGTTCTGTAGGCTCCGGTGTGGTTACCACCGCCGCAACGGTTAGTATCACAGCCACAACTGCCAATGTAATAATCAGTACTTTTTTCATTTCGCTTCCCTCTTTCGTCCAAATTTACGGTATGCGCTACCTTTTTCTATTTTTATCCAAAAGGCTGTGAAACTATACCTTTTCTCTTTCGCCTTGGGCATATTCCCGGGGACTGACGCCATAAAAAGACTTAAAAGACCGATAAAAATTGGCATAGTCTCCAAATCCGCATTGCTGATAGACTTCTCCCGGAGGTACACCGTTTTCCAAAAGTTCCCGGGCGTGCATCAGCCGACGGAACATAATATACCGATAAATACCTGTGCCTACCCGGCGACTAAATTCGTGAGAAAGATGATACTTGCTCACATAAAACATTCCCGCAAGTTTTTCCAAGCTGATATCCTCTGTATAATGACCAGCGATATAGGAAAGCACCTGATCAACAAGATCTGTTTCTTCTTCTGCGCTTTGTTTTTTCTGCTCCGCCAGGGCCAGGCGGTTGACCTCCACCAAAAACTGTATGAGTAGTCCTTTGGCATACTGGCTGTTTCCCAGATCATCGCCATAGAACTCGCCTGCTAATTTTTCCAGCAAGGCTTGCAATTCTGCCCGTTGGGCTTTTCCGGGATGGAGACAGTTGGTATGGGTTGGCAGACGGTCATCAAAACAGGCTGACAAATCCATTCCTCCCGCAGATAATTCCGCAAGGTAGTTCCGATCAATCCAAAGCACCATCCGCTCATAGATGGTATCCCGATCAATCAGCGCCTGATGAAGCTCCTGAGGGTTAATCAGCAGCATATCACCCGGAAGCAATGTATAGGTACGACCTTCTACACGAAAACTAACCTCACCGCCCAAAAGAAAGCAGATTTCAAAAAAATCGTGATGGTGGACCTCCATATTCCCAGGGCGTCTTTCCCGATAGTGAAAGACCTCAAACTGCCGGTTTTTCATGCTTTGCCGATGATCAAATTGCTGAATTTTCCCCGCCACAGGGATCACCGCCTTTCTTTCCCCATTATATCGCAACATTTACAATGCGTCAAACAATAATTACAATTTTTATTGCGTTTATTTTGCGATATACTTAATTTATCTTAAAAAGGAGGGGCAGACTATGCCGTTTTTGACTGAGAATTTTCTTCTGCAGACCCCCACGGCCCAAACCCTGTACCATACCTACGCAAAAAAGATGCCCATTTACGATTACCACTGCCATATTGATCCCAAGGACATTTACGAGGATCGCCGATTTGAGAATATCACCCAGGTTTGGTTGGGTGGTGACCACTACAAATGGCGGATTATGCGCAGCAACGGTGTAAATGAGTATTACATCACCGGTGGTGCTTCCGACCGGGAGAAATTCCAGAAATTTGCAGAGGCTCTGCCCCGCTGCATCGGTAATCCCATGTACCACTGGTGCCACCTGGAGCTGAAGAATTTCTTCGGCTATGAGGGTGTGCTCAATGGCGAAACTGCCCAAGAAGTCTGGGAATTAGCCGAAAAGAAGCTGCAGGAAGACAGCTTCTCTGCACGTGGTCTGATCCGTCAAAGCAATGTAGCAATGATCGGCACCACCGACGACCCTTGCAGCGATCTTCACTATCATCAGCTGTTGGTGCAGGACGGCTTTGAAACAAAAGTCCTTCCCAGCTTCCGGCCCGACCCCGCATTAAATGCCCACAAGCCCGGTTTTGCCGCCTATATTGAAAAGTTAGGCGATGCAGTCGGCAAAAAACTCACCTGTTTTAACGATGTGGCAGATGCCCTGACCGCCCGGATCGAATATTTCGACCAAAATGGCTGTCGCGCCGCTGACCACGGTCTTGACTATGTTCCTTTCCGCACCTCTTCTCCCGCTCTGTTGGAAGGCATCTTCCAGAAAGCCCTCGCAGGTAACACCCTGACAAAAGAAGAGGCAGACGGCTATCAGACAGCGCTGCTGCTCCACTGTGGCAGACAGTACGCCCGCCTGGGTTGGGTAATGCAGCTCCACTTTAGCTGCAAGCGCAACCCCAACTCTCAAAAATTTGCCACCCTCGGCCCGGACAGCGGTTTCGACTGCATCGCCGTTACCGATAGTTGCAATGCCCTCCACAGCATAATGGACGCTCTGGAAAAAGAGGATAAACTCCCCAAGACCATCGTCTACAGCCTCAATCCTGCTGACGATGCTTGGCTTGATACTTTACTTGGCGCTTACCAGAGCGACGAGATCCCCGGCAAGATTCAGCACGGCTCTGCCTGGTGGTTTAACGACAATAAGGTTGGTATGGAAAACCAAATGATCAGCCTTGCCAATCTTGGCATCCTGGGCAACTTTGTGGGTATGCTTACCGACTCCCGGAGTCTCTTAAGCTATGCTCGCCACGAGTATTTCCGCCGGATACTGTGCAACCTGTTCGGTAACTGGGTGGAAAATGGCGAATATCCCCAGGATATCCCCTTCCTCGGCTCTATGATAGAAGATATTTGCGGCAACAACGCAAAAAGATATTTTGGTCTTTAAGGAGGTTTCTATGGCAATGCAAATGGGTTTTCGCTGGTACGGCGAAGGCAACGACAAAATTAAGCTCTCTGACATCAAGCAGATCCCCGGTGTAACCAGTATCGTCTGGGCTCTGCACCACAAAATGCCCGGTGAAATTTGGGAAGAAGCAGAAATCGCAGAGGTCAAGGCACAGTGCGAAAAGTACGGTTTCAATATCGACGTAGTTGAGTCCGTCAACGTCCACGACGATATTAAGATCGGTCTCCCCTCCCGGGACAAGTACATCGAAAAATACAAGCAGTGCATCCGCAATCTTTCTAAGTTCGGCGTAAAGGTTATCTGCTATAACTTTATGCCCATCTTCGACTGGACCCGCTCTAACCTCTTCCACGAGGTAGGCGACGGCTCTACCGCTCTGTTCTACGAAAAGAATATGATCCAGGACGACTACAACGCTATGGCAAAGTACATCCTGGACTTCACCGAGAAGTACAATATGTCCTTCCCTGGCTGGGAGCCTGAGCGTATGGCAAAGCTGGACGAGCTGTTTAAGGCTTACGAAGGCGTTGACCATGAAAAGCTGTGGGCTAACCTCAAGTACTTCCTGGAAGCCATTATGCCCACCTGTGAGGAGTGCGGCATCAAGATGGCCATCCACATGGACGATCCCCCATGGGATATCTTCGGTCTCCCCCGTCTGCTCATCAACGAGGAGAACATTGACCGCTTCCTGAAGATGGTAGATCACCCCTGCAACTGTCTGACTCTCTGCTCCGGTTCTCTGGGCGCAGATCCCAACAACAATGTTGCTGATATTGTTCGCAAGCACTGCGACCGTATCGCTTTTGCCCACATTCGTAACGTCAAGCACTTCGAAAACGGCGACTTCTCCGAAGCTTCCCACCGGGATTGCGACGGCGATACCGGCATTTTGGAAATCCTGAAGGCTTACCACGACTGCGGTTTCGAGGGCTACATCCGTCCCGACCACGGCAGACACCTGTGGAACGAAGGCCCCGGCAACGTCCGTCCCGGCTATGGTCTGTATGACCGCGCTTTGGGCATTATGTATATGCTGGGTGTCTGGGATATGCTGGACAGACTGAATAATAAATAATTTTTTGGAGGTAACTTATTATGATGAATCTTCCCCTGAATTGTGATTTTTCCGGCAAGGTAGTTGTTGTTACCGGCGCAGGCGGTGTTCTATGCGGTGATATGGCTCGTGCTTATGCCCAGGCAGGCGCTAAGGTTGCTGCCCTGGACCTGAATGAAGAAGCAGTCCTCAAGCTGGCTGCTGAGCTGACCGCCGAGGGCTTTACCTGCATCGGCTACAAGGCATACGTTCTGGACGCTGAGGCTCTGGAGGAAGTCCACCAGGCTGTTCTCCGCGATCTGGGTCCCTGCGACATTCTGGTTAACGGCGCAGGCGGCAACAATCCCCGGGCAACCTGCGACAATGAGTATCAGCACGAGGCCAAGGAAGGCGGCAAGTCCTTCTTCGACCTGGACCCCAACGGCGTTGATTTCGTGTTCAAGCTGAACTTCCAGGGTACTCTGCTGCCCACCCAGACCTTCGCTAAGGATATGGTCGCTAAGAAGTCCGGCAACATCATGAACATCTCCTCTATGAACGCTTATATTCCCCTGACCAAGATCCCCGCTTACTCTGCAGCTAAGGCTGGTATTTCCAACTTCACCCAGTGGCTGGCTACCCACTTTGCCGGCACCGGCATCCGTTGCAACGCCATTGCCCCCGGCTTCCTGGTTTCCAACCAGAACCGCGCTCTGCTGTTTAACGAAGACGGCACTCCCACCGCTCGTTCTGCTAAGATCCTGAACGGCACTCCCATGGGTCGCTTCGTAGACTCTGCTGAGCTGCTGGGCGGTCTGTTCTTCCTGACCGACGATAAGGCTTCTTCCGCCATCACCGGCGTCGTGCTGCCCATCGACTGCGGCTTCGCTGCTTACTCCGGCGTATAAGGAGGAAAGAAAAATGACCGTACTGGAAAGATTTGCCCGAGTAGGTATCGTGCCCGTTGTTGTCCTTGATGACGCTAAGGACGCAGTCAACACCGCCAATGCCATGCTGGCCGGCGGCGTAGACGTTATGGAAATCACCTTCCGCACCGCCGCTGCCCCCGACGCTATTCGCGCTGTCAGCGAAAGCTGCCCCGATATGCTGGTAGGCGCAGGTACCATCCTGACTTTGGAGCAGTGCAAGAAGGCCGTCGATATGGGCGCTAAGTTCATCGTCTCCCCCGGCTTTGATGCTGAGGTGGTTGGCTGGTGCGTAGAAAATAACATCCCCGTTACCCCTGGCTGTGTCACTCCCACCGAGATTACCGCCGCTCTGAAGTTCGGCCTGAAGGTCATCAAGTTCTTCCCCGCCAATGTTTACGGCGGTCTGAACGCCATGAAGAACCTGGCTGCTCCCTTCGTCGGCATCAAGTTCCTGCCCACCGGCGGTGTAAACGCTGCTAACATCCGGGAATACATTGACTCCCCCTTCATTCACGCCGTCGGCGGCAGCTGGGTCTGCC
>JAZOVI010000073.1:0-3816 GCA_045658625.1 Faecousia sp. | reverse complement strand
AGCTTCCACATTGATACCCTCATAAGTGGAGGTGGGATATCCGTAATAACTCCAAAGGAAAGCGCAAACCTTCATTTCTTCACCGGGGGCGACCAACTGGGTCATTCCGTCGGGGGTCAGCTCCACAACCTCGCCGGGTCCCAACTCGCAAACGTGTTCATAGCCCAGCTTTTCATAAGCAAATCGTTCAAAGGATGCGCACCAGCCGTTTTCGTCCCGACCAATCTGGACGGGAATCCGCCCCAGTCTATCCCGGGCAGCGATCAGTTTGCCCTCATCGGTAATGATCAGGATGTTGGAAGTACCGTCAATGACGCTTTGGGCATAGACAATGCCCTCGGCAAAGGTGGGCTTGCGGTTAATAAGAGCTGCCACCAGCTCTGTGGTATTCACCCGACCGCCGGTCATTGCGTCAAAATAGCCGCCACCGGTGAGACAGGTCTCGATCAATGCATCGCAGTTATTGATAATGCCAACAGTAGCGATGGCGTAAGTTCCCAAGTGGGAACGGATCAGCATAGGCTGGGGATCGGTGTCGCTGATACAGCCAATGGCGGCCGTACCCTGCATTTCCTCAAATATATGCTCAAATTTCGTGCGGAATGGGGCATTTTCGATGTTATGGATCTTTCTTTGCAGACCGACCTTTTTATCATACGCCGCCATACCACCCCGGCGTGTTCCCAAATGGGAGTGATAATCCACGCCGAAGAATACATCCGCCATGCAATCATTACGGGATGTGATTCCAAAAAAACCGCCCATTGATTACTCCTTATGCAAAAAACAGCTTGTTGAGGGTCATAGGATCGACATAGCTTCCATCCTTGTAGACCCGCATATTGCCGGATGCGATCTCGTCAATGAGCATCACTCTTCCTTCGGGATCGTAACCGAACTCAAACTTAATGTCGTACATATCCAGACCCTTTTCCTTCAGGTCGTCTGCCACGATTTTGGTGATGGCCTGGGTCATAGCCTTCAGGTCATCATACTGCTGGGCAGTCATAACGCCCAAGTCTACAAGACCGTCCTTGGTAACCAGGGGATCGCCCTTCTCGTCATTTTTGAAGGTGGTCTCCACATAGGCAGGCAGATCCTGACCTTCGGTGCAGTAGTCGGAGTAACGGCGGAAGAAAGAGCCTACCGCTTTATAACGGCAGATAACTTCCAGACCCTTACCGAATACCTTGGCAGGAAGAACTTCCATAGTGGTATTTGCCAGATCGGCGCTGACATAATGGGTCAGAATACCGGCGGCATTGATCTTTTCAAAGAAATAGATGCTCATCCGCAAGTTCACATCGCCTACGCCCTCAATGGTCAGACCGACGGCATTTTCACCGGGATCAAACACACCGTCCTTGCCGGTGCAGTCGTCTTTGAATTTCAGCAGGAAGTTTCCATTTTCCAGTGCGAAAACGTCCTTCGTCTTACCGGTGTAAACAAGCTTTTTTTCCATAACCCAATCCTCTTTCTTAATTATTTATTCAATTCTGCCTGGAGGGCAGCATCTTTTTCCAAAACCTTTTGGGCATCCTTCTGCCGTCTTTCTATCAGCCGCTGTGCCAAAGCGTCATCGCTGACTGCCAAAATCTGGGCAGAAAGCAAAGCGGCATTCACGCCTCCATTGATGGCAACAGTAGCCACAGGGATGCCGCTGGGCATCTGTACCGTTGACAGAAGGGCGTCAATGCCGTCTAAATAAGTAGATTTACAGGGAATACCGATTACAGGCAGAGTGGTATTAGCAGCCATAGCGCCTGCCAAATGAGCCGCCATACCGGCAGCTGCGATGATCACACCAAAACCATTTTTCCGTGCGTCGCGGGCAAAGATACCCGCTTCCTCGGGGGTGCGATGGGCAGAATAGATATGACATTCATAGGGCACACCCAACTCGGTCAGTGTGTCCATAGTTTTGCGCAGGATCGGCAGATCGCTGTCGCTGCCCATAACAATTCCGACTTTTTTCATACTGTTTCCTCCTCATCATAAATAGAGCAAAAGGGCGCACTTTCACCATTTCTCAGGTTAAGTGCGCCCAGACGGTCGGCTCAAAATGCGCCCTTACTCCATGTGGTCATCCACTTATCCGTCAGTCATAAGGGTGTAACATACTATGGGTTAAATATACCATATTTTAATTCGGTCGTCAACTTGAATTCGGTCAACTTTGCAAAAAATACGATTGTATCCAAAAAAATGTCATAGAGAGGGGAAAAATCTGTGAAAAATAAATATTTTACAATGGACTCGCTATGGTATACAATAAGTAAATAAACGACAAGGTTGCTTTTTGAGAAAAACAGTGTTATTTTATAATCAACATCCGATTAAAAATTTATATTAACGGAGGAATTACTATGGAAAACAACATTCGCCCAGAAACTATGAATAGGATCACCACCTTTTCCCTTGCGCAGGCTTTTATTGATGAGCAGGTAGCGCAGATTCGGGCGCAAGTAGGTAACAAGAAGGTGCTTTTGGCGCTTTCCGGCGGCCTGGTTTCCTCTGTTGTGGCGGTGCTGCTGATCAAAGCCATTGGCAAGCAGCTGGTCTGCGTCCACGTAAATCACGGCCTGATGCGAAAGGGCGAGAGCGAGGACGTCATCCGGGTTTTCCGTGAGGGGCTGGATGCAAATCTCGTTTATGTGGATGCCACTGATCGTTTTCTGAATCTTCTTGCCGGTGTTTCCGATCCTGAGCAAAAGCGCAAGATCATCGGCGGCGAATTTATCAAAGTGTTCGACGAGGAAGCTGCCAAACTCAGCGGCATTGACTTTTTGGCGCAAGGCACAATCTATCCTGACATTTTGGAGTCTATCAAAGCCCAGGAAAGCGGCAAGCCGGTAAAATCCCACCATAACGTTGGCGGCTTGCCTGAAGATATGAAGATGGAGCTGGTAGAGCCCATCAAGCTGCTGTATAAGGACGAAGTCCGGGTCGTGGGCGAAGCCCTTGGTCTGCCCCACGGTATGGTCTACCGTCAGCCTTTCCCCGGCCCCGGTTTGGGTGTCCGCTGCCTGGGCGCAATCACCCGGGATCGGCTACACGCTCTGCGGGAGGCAGATGCCATTTTGCGGGAAGAGTTTGATAATTGCGGCTTAGCTGAGACGGTTTGGCAGTATTTCATTTCCGTGCCGGATATGAAGAGTGTTGGCGTAAAAGACGGCGCCCGTTACGAAGGCTGGCCCGCCATCATCCGGGCGGTAAACACCGTGGATGCCATGGAAGCTACTATCGAGGAAATTCCTTACGCTGTGCTCCATAAGATCACCCAAAGAATTACTGCCGAAGTTCCCGGCATCAACCGTGTCCTCTACGACCTGACCCCCAAGCCCACCGGCACCATCGAGTGGGAATAATTTCGCAGGAACACTTTCCTGGCTGTAGGGCCGTAAAAGTCCCAATTTTGCGAAGTTGTGGCGACGATTTGGCAACAAAATTTCATTGTTCATAAATAAAGAGCTAACTGACTTAGATTAAGTCAGTTAGCTCTTTTTGTTTTATCAACGATGGCAGAGATAATCCATCTTTTAACGGTCGGATTAAGGAAGAATTGTTCCTTGACTTCAGTCTTGCGGCCGATAAGGATGTTCCTAAGCTATTGTATGTTCATCGCTTTAATTTTGAGTGGTATGCGGCCGCTCTGGGCTTCTAAAACCATGGTTGTTTTCGGTGTCTACTTTTCCTTGACAGCCGCAAAAACAAAACATTTGTGGTGGTTTTTGCTTGTTTAGATACGGGCGCCCCAGCTTGCGCGGGCAGCTTCGGCAACAGCCTTTGCATCCTCAGGGAATATCTCCGGGGTAG
>JAZOVI010000072.1:0-8190 GCA_045658625.1 Faecousia sp. | reverse complement strand
AACACCGGCAACCAGGGTTTTTACTACTTTGTTCTTCCGCTCGATGACCTTTGCGTGGTCATAGGAAACGCCGGTGGCGATAACGCCATAGGCTTCACTTTCCTTTGCGTGGCGGTACATTTTAGAAGAGTTCAAGAGGGTCTTGGTGGGAATGCACCCTTCATTCAGACAGGTGCCGCCAAGGGCTCTCTTTTCAAACAGGGCAACCTTTAGGCCGCCCTGGGCAGCCCGTTCGGCGCACAGGTAACCGCCGGGACCACCGCCGATTACGAGTAGGTCGAAATTGTTCACAGGCAACTCCTTTTACTTGGACAGCAGAACGGTGAAGTTCTCCAGGTTGAATGCCAGCTCCTTCTGGAACTTGGCAGCGGGTGTGCCATCCACAGCCCGGTGGTCGTAGGTCAGGCTCAGACCCATTGCAGGATACAGCTCGATGGAGCCATCGGAAGCCTTGCGTACACGGTCGATGGTGCCGCAAACACCCAAAATACCGGTCTGGGGAGGATTGATAACGGGAGTGAAGGACTCAACACCCAGATTGCCCAGGTTGGAGACAGTGAAGCTGCCGCCGGAGAGCTTATCGGGGTTAATATTGCCTTCACGGCACTCAGCAGCCAGAGCCTTAACAGCCTTGGAGATCTCCAGCAGGCTCATCTCGTCAGCGTGGAAGATGGTGGGAACCATGAGACCCCGAGGTGTGTCAACAGCTACGCCGAGGTTTACGTGATTGAAGATGCGGATGGAATTGTCATCCAGCATATTGGCGTTCAGGTCGGGGTGGTTCAGCAGGGTGCGGGAAACAGCGTACAGAACGATGTCGCCCAGGGTGATGCCTGCGTACTCGCCGCCGGCAGCCTTCAGCGCCTTGCGGTAGTCCATAATTGCGGTAGCATCGAAGGAGGTGTTGTGGGTCAGCTGAGCCATGGTGTGAAGGCTGGTGGTCATGGACTTGCTGATAGCACGGCGGATGCCGCTGAACTTCACATCCTTGTACTCCTCTGCTGCGGAAGCAGTAGAGGCAGCAGGAGCGGTAGCAACAGCGTAAGCTGCGGGGTTCTCCATCAGCTTGCGGATGTCGCGCTCGATGATACGGCCGTTGGGGCCGGTGCCGGTAGCCAGAGAAGCGTTCACACCTGCGCTCTCAGCCAGCTTTGCAGCTCTGGGAGAAATGGGTGCGCCGGAGCGTGCGGGTGCAGCAGGTACATCGGCAGCAGCAGGAGCAGCAGCGGCAGCTGCGGGAGCAGCCTCAGCAACAACCTCCATAGGTGCAGCTCCGGGCTTCAGGCAGTCGGTGGGCTCACCGTGAGGACCGACAGCACAGACATTTTCCATACAGGGAACTTCGTCGCCCTCTTCAAAGAAGATGGCCAGCAGCTCGCCTTCGGCAGTGGACTCGCACTCGAAGGAAGCCTTGTCGGTTTCATAAGTAAAGAGGATATCGCCGACCTTAACCTGGTCGCCGATCTTCTTAACCCACTCGCCAATGATGCAGCTCTCAACAGTGATACCGGCCTTGGGCATAATCACAGCGCTGGCCTTGGTATTGCAGGGAGCAGCGGCGGGAGCGGCAGCAGCTGCAGGAGCAGCGGCAGCGGGAGCAGCCTCAGCAGGAGCGGAAGAGCCGCCCTTCAGCGCGGAGCAATCCTCACCGGGTGCGCCGATGCCGCACACGTTTACGAGGCAGGGAACTTCGTCGCCTTCCTCGAAGAAGATTTCCAGAAGCGTACCTTCTGCGGTGGATTCACATTCAAAACTTGCCTTGTCCGTCTCGTAGGTAAACAGAACGTCGCCGATCTTAACCTGATCGCCAACTTTCTTTACCCACTCGCCGATGATACAGCTCTCGACGGTGATGCCCGCTTTGGGCATAATTACTGCATTTGCCAAAATAGTTCCTCCTTGTGGTCATAGTTTTTGTTATAGCTTGTTAATTGTAACACAATGTAACAACCCAGTCAACTGCTATTTCTTAAAAAGCACCCATTTGCCAAAATTTTTCTTCTCTCCGCCCCCCTACTGTAAGGAACAACAGAAAATGTAGGGGCGGCTATCAGCCGCCCGCGGGCGAACATAGTTCGCCCCTACGGGGTAATCGTTAGATGATACCAGGAGATTGCCGCTAACATAAATTACGCCCGCAATGACAACCAAAATTGTCAATTGTCCATTGTCAATTATCAATTAAAAAGCCTCCCCTTTCGGGAAGGCTTTTCCTATTATAATAACTTTACACCGGCTTTTTGGGCAGCCTCCACAAAAGCTGCGGGAACATTTCCCTCCGTAACCACATAGTCCACATCCTGGAGCTTTGCAAAGGTGTAGGGCATCAGGCAGTTAAACTTGTCGCTGCCGCACATCACCACACTGGTGTGCGCCTTTTGGATCGCCAGGCGTTTTACTAACATATCCGCTTCCGTGCCGCAGGTAAAACCAGCGTCCACACTGCAGCCGGACACACCGATAAATGCCATATCAATGTTCATTTTTTCCAGCATTTCCAGGGTATTTTGCCCGGAAACCGCCAAATTTTTTCGATTGATCAGGCCACAGCACAGAGTAACCACAGGGTTATGCAGACGGCAAAGCTCGATGGCAATGCTGGGGCCGGTGGTGATAATGTTCAAATTTATATCCGGCAGATTTTTTGCCAGGGTCAGATTGGTGGTACTGGCATCCAAAAATACGGAGGTGTGGGGCTGCAACAAAGACATCGCCTTATCTGCGATGGTCTGCTTGCCGCCATTGTTTTCCCGCATGCGGACGTTAAATTCCGGATCACCGGAATGGCGCACAGACTTTGCTCCGCCACGGAATTTCACAAGGACACCCTGACTTTCCAAAGCATCCAAATCCCGGTGGATGGTCATAAGAGACACTTCCGGCAGCAAGGCCTGTAGCTCCCGGATGGTAGCGACATTATTCTTTTCTACATATTCTTTTATCCGTTCCTGTCGAATGTTAAGCATTGCCGCCTCCCATGTTATTTATCACTTTTATAACATAGAATATAACATCTTTTATCATATTTTGTCAATCGCAAATTTACTTTTTTACAAAATCCGCGGTAATTGTGCAGAAATACAGTTGCATTTTCCCTGGCGCATCGTTATAATGTAATGGTAAAAACAACATATAGAAGCATTTTCTAACATTACGAAAAGGAGCGTCTGTAAATGATCATTACACAAAAGAAACCCACCGAAGAAGTTATGGCTATGGTGGGCGATGCTAAGACCGTTGCCATCGTCGGTTGCGGCAGCTGCGCTACCGCCTGCCAGACCGGCGGCGAACCCCAAATCGCAGAGCTGACTGCTATTCTGGAGCAGGCCGGCAAGAAGGTCGTTGCTACTACCGTCTGCGATTACTGCTGTATGAACCTGGGCGTTAAGGCCAAAATGAAGGCCATCAACGCCGCAAACCCCGACTGTGTCATTTGTATGAGCTGTGGCGACGGCGTACAGTGCGTAGCAAAGAATGCCGGCACTGCCCCTGTCTACCCCTCTAACGACACTATGTACTTAGGCGAAGCTGTCCGCTTTGGCGTTTGGGAAGAAGCCTGCCGCTTCTGCGGTCAATGCGTCCTGGGCCAGACCGGCGCGATCTGCCCCATCACCCAGTGTGCAAAGAGCCTGGTCAACGGTCCTTGCGGCGGCCAGAAGAACGGCAAGTGCGAGGTCAATCCCGAAAACGATTGCGCCTGGATCAAGATCTACGAGCGTCTGCAGGCTACCAATCAGCTGGACAAGCTGACCCAGACCCGCCAGGACAAGGGCTACGAGAAGGTAGCTTATCCCAGAACTATCAGCTTGAGGGGGAAGAAATAATGAGCGTATTAAAGGAAGTACTGGAATCCGGCAAGTTTGGCGTAACTGCCGAGATGGCGCCTCCCAAGGGCTATGACTTTACCGAGCAGATGGAGGCCGCTGAGGTTCTCCGTGGCAAGGTTCACGCTGTAAACGTTACCGATATGCAGTCCGCTTGCCTGAAGGCAACCGGTCTGGGCCTGTGCATTAAGCTGAAGCAGGCTGGCCTGGAGCCCATTCTGCAGATGACCGGCCGTGACCGTAACCGTATGGCGCTGATGGGCGACGCCCTGGCCGCTGCCGGCTTCGGCATCGACACTATGCTGGCTCTCACCGGCGACCATCCTGTGGTTGGCGACTGCAAGGACACCAAGCCCGTATATGACCTGGACTCTGTTGGCATCCTGAAGATGCTCTCCAAGATGGAAGAAACCGGTTGCGACTGTGGCGGCAACGAGATCGCCGGCGGCGCTCCCTCTTTCTACAAGGGCGCAGCGGTTACTCCCCTGTATGAGCCTATGTTCCTGCAGATCAACAAGCTCCGCCAGAAGGTGGAAGCTGGCGCTATGTACATTCAGACCCAGGGCATTTTCGACCTGGATGTCTTAAAGCGTTTCCTGGAAGAGGTTGATAAGGCCGGCATCAAGACCCACATTATGGCCGGTATCATCCCCCTCAAGGGCGCAGGCGGCGCAAAGTATATGAACGAGAATGTTCCCGGCATCGCCGTTCCTCAGGATATGATCGACCGTCTGGCCGCTGCTGCCGCAGAGGGCAAGGAAAAGGGCATCAAGGGCCTGCCCGCAAAGCTGGGTATGGAAATGGCTGCCGAAATGATCGCCAAGATTAAGGACGAGAAGCTGTGTGACGGTGTCCACGTTATGGCCATCGGCGCAGAGAAGAACGTTCCCACCATTTTGGAACTGGCCGGCATCACCATCTAATTACAAAAAGCCTCTCCTTTGGGCGGTGCACCATAGTGATAAATTGCCTAAAAAGGCGTGGATTTCCTCGATATTTCGTCAAAAATCCTCGCAATCCACAAAGGATTCCTGCGGTTTTTTCCTTATCTCAAGAAAACCCCCATCCTTTTTAGGTGCTATGCAGTTTTGAAACAGCAACTTTTTTGATTAACAAATGACAAAATTCCCGGAATGCTGACGCATTTCGGGAATTTTTCGTGAAGTTAAGCAGAAAAGGGGCGGTTCAAAACCAATTCATCACTATGGCGCACCGCCCTTCGGAGAGGCTTTTTTGGTTGAGAGCGGATAATTGAAAATTTCCTCCGCGCCAAAGCCTCCCTTGTATAAAGGGGGCTTTTTCCTTATAACTGATAAACGCCATCCTCAGGGATGCTCAAATTGCTCTCATAATAGGCTTTCATCAAATCCACAAGGCTGATGGCATCGGCGACCCCTGCGGTTTCGTAGCAGGAATGCATACTAAGCTGGGCAAGGCCAATATCTGCCGACAGCACGGAAACGTGAGCAAGGGAAATGTAGCCCAAAGTAGAGCCACCGGGCAAATCCGCCCGATTGTAGTAAGTCTGCACTTTAACCTCTGCCTTCTTCGCCACAGACCGAACAATGGCGCCACTGACACCGTCGGTGGTGTATTTTTGCGCCGCATTGAATTTCAGCACCACACCGCCGCCAATAACAGGAGCATTCTGAGGATCAGCCAGCTCCGGATGGTTGGGGTGGATGGCGTGTCCGTTGTCCGCAGACACCATAAAGGACTGGCTGAGCATCTGCTTCAAATTCCAACCCATAGCGGTACAAATTCTCTGCAAGGTCGCCTCCAGGAAATCGGAAGCCGCGCCCTGTACAGAGCCGGAGCCAACCTCCTCGCTGTCAAACACGCACAGCACAGGAACACAGCCTGTCTCCCCTGCCCGGAGGAAACCCTCGGCGCAAGCCCAAGCGCAGGCAAGATCGTCAATACCCTGGGCGGAGATATACTCCTTATCAATGCCCCAAATCTTTGCCTTTTCCCGGACATACAGGTACAGATCGTGGCCCAAAATCTTACCGCCTGCCTGCTCTTCCAAAAGGCCCATCAGCTTGCCCTTAGCATCCTTGCCGCCCATCAGGGGCAGTACATCCACAGCCGGATTCCACTTATAGCCATCGTTTGCCGCCCGATTCATATGGATGGCAACATTGGGAATGAGCAGCAGATCCCGATCAATATCCACAAGGCGGCTCTCAATACCGTTCTCGGTTTCTACCAGCACCCGACCTGCCAAAGACAATGTTCTGTCCAGCCAAGGCGCAATCAGCATGCCGCCGTACCGCTCAACAGACAGCCGGGTGTACTTCCCTTCCAGCTCGCCGTTTTCTTTCCACTTGAAAGTGGGGCGGTCGGAATGGGCAGCGGACATCATAAAGCCCTTGGGACTCCCCTTCGGCACACGGAACGCCATCACAGCGCTGCCGCCCCGGGTAACAAAATACTTGCCACCGGGCGTAAGCACCCAGTCAGCCCCCTCGGAAAGTGGCTGATAGCCGGAAGAAATCAATTCCTTTTTCAGGAAATCCACAGCGTGATAGGTGCTGTGGGCATAGTCTAAAAACGCACACAGTTTTTCCATCTTATGCCTCCACAAGCTGGCAGAACAGGTCGATCTGGTCGGCAATGGTCTGCAGGGCGGCTGCCCAGAAAGCCTTATCGGTCAGGTCAATGTCTGCAACAAGCGCCGTATCCTCGGCAGTTGCGATGGGGGTGGTGTAGAGGAGCTTCTTGTATTTCGGAATGAAGCTTGCGCCCTCCTTTTCGTACTGGGCGTACAATCCCCGGGCAAACAGACCGCCAAAGGCATAGGGGAAATTATAGAAAGTGGGGCCATAGTAGTGGCTCTTGCAGACCCACATATAGGGGTGCTGGCAATTTTCGTCAAGACCGTCGCCGTAGGACTGGCGCTGAGCTTCCGTCATAAAGCCGCACAGAGTATCGGCATCCATAAACTTATTTTCCCGATTTGCAAAGACCATAGCCTCGAAGCGATAACGGGAGTAAATGTCGCAGATAATCTGGGTGGCATCCTGCAGCTGGCTCTCAATGAGGGCGATCTTCTCGTCCTTATCAGCCGCCTTTTCGATGGCGGAAGCCATGACCACGCACTCATTAAAGGTAGATGCGGTCTCCGCAACGGGCATAGAGTAGTCCTTGTTAAGAGGACGGTGCTCACGGATACACTGGTTGTGGAAAGCGTGTCCCAGCTCGTGGGCAAGGGTAACCACATCGGAGAAGCTGCCGTCAAAATTGGTCAAGATTCGGCTCTGGCCGATGGCCTCTACGCCTGCGCAGAATGCGCCGCCAACCTTACCCTCCCGGGGATAGAAGTCAATCCACTCATTGTCGAAAGCATCGGCAACCATATCGGAAAGCTCCTTGTCAAAACCTGCGTACAGGTTTACGAGATAATCCCGGGACTCCTCCACCGTAAACTTGGTAGAGCTTTTTCCCATAGGTGCAAAGAGGTCGTACCAGGGAAGGCCATTTTCGTGTCCCAAAGCCTTTGCCTTAGCCTTGAGATACTGCCAGAACTTAGGCAGGTAATCGTCCATGGCAGACAGCATAGCTTCCAGGGTCTCTTTCTTCATAAGAGAGTTTTCCAGCGTCCGATCCAAGGGAGAAGCATAGCCACGAAGCTTACAGTCGGAGATGGTTTCCAGCTTAATGGAGTTCAGCGCAAAAGCCACCGCATCCCGAATCCGCTCATAGCAAGCGATTTCTGCCTCGTAAGCATCCTTACGAACCTGCTGATCGGGGTCATAAGCGAGATTGCGCACAGAGGGCAGATTGATGGTGGTATCCCGATAAGTAACGGGCACGGTAGAAGTCAAATAAGACTGCAGATCGCTCCAGGCGCTGCCGCCGGAGAGCCGCATCCGGGCCATAATCTCTTCGCCCCGACCGGCAAGGAGGTACTTGCTATCCCGGGCGATGTTCTCAAACATAAAGGCATAGGGCTTCAGGAAAGGATCAGCTTCCACCAACTCTTTCAGGTTGGGCAGTTCGCTTGTCCACTTCTTCACCTTTGCCATAGGGGCAGCCACTGTACTGTAGGCGGCCATAATCCGACCCATCTGCGAGCCGGCTTCCGGGTCCCGGGTGTTGGCAGACTGACGCAAGTTAGCGTAAATGCCCATCTTCATAATGGACTCTTCCAGCTCCTCCTGACGCTCTACTCTCTCGTGAAGCGCACCCGCCGGCTCCCGATTTTCGATGGCAGCGGCAAAAGTGGCAAATTCGCCCAAATGCTTCTGCATCTTCTCGAAATCCGCCAAAAAGTTAGGATCGTCAAAGCCCTTATACAGGACCTCCAAATTCCACTGTCCGTTCATAGTAAAAACCTCCCAAAATGGTATTTTATCTATTGTAA
>JAZOVI010000071.1:0-10933 GCA_045658625.1 Faecousia sp. | reverse complement strand
GTAAAGGTCTTTTCCGTGGGATTGAATGTGCCCACCGTCCGCTGACCTGTATAGTGCAGCGCAAAAGAGATCCTGTATCCGGTGGTATCACCGCCATAGTTCAGGATCTCAATATAGGCACGATCCCGGATTGCGGGATACTGATTGTTCTTGGGGGTCTCCCACAGCTTGACCTCGATGACCTCTGCCTTCAGATCATCCAGCACAAGCCCCTTGTCGATAATGTTCTGCAGACGGGTAAACAGATTAGAACCCGGCTCTGCATAGTAGGTTCCCACCTTGCCGGTCTTTTCATAACCGGAAATCATCACGGAATGTTCGCCTAAGATGTTGGTCATTCTGTCCACCTTAGCATTCAGCTCCGGTGTAAATTCCTCCAGGTCCTTACCCAGCCGTTCATAGGAGATGGGCTGAGAAGGCTCGCTTGTATTTATGTAGTGCGCCAGGAATTTTCTCTCAATTTTCGCCAATTTCATTCACCTCGTATAATTTTGTAAATTCTGCCGTCAATGTAACGCAGTAAAGACCGCCTGTACCCTGACGGGCTTCTAATTTCCCCTTTTCCGCCCGGAGACGCTCCTTTTGGGGAACATCCCCGAATTTCGGGGTCAGCCCCCGGGCGCTCTGCTCCGCTACCCAGCTTTGAAATTCCAAAAGCCAGGGGGCATCCGCTTCTGTCTCTGCCGACGCCCGGTAGAGCGTAAATACCATACGGCAATCTGTCTCCTTATTTCCCAAAATATCCTGCCGGGAAGAGAGAACCTGCAACCCCTGGGGAAACAAGCCACCGTTTCCCGGCACGCCGTCGGTATCATCGATGAAAAGGAGCTTCCCCGCCTCCCAGCCGGGATAGGAAAGGAGGAATGTACGGATTTTTTCAATCATTTATATCCCCCTCCCTTCCCGGTGGCAGACATCATTTCCCCAAGTGAAGGTTTTGACACTGCCAAGGATAGGGGCGTTGTACAGCTCCGACCACCGGGTAAACACAGGCCCTTCTCCGGGGAGCACCCGGTCATCGGGGAGAATTTCCCGGTCGCCGGGTACGATGAGCAGAAAGTCTGTTCTGCGCCGATGGCCTGTATCCTCGGTGTCCATCACCGCCTTGGGGAAATACCCGCACCCGGGAAGCACCAGGCGGGTAACCCCGCCCTTATCTTTCCGATAGACCGTTACGGTCTGGGTGCAAAGGCTGTAGCTGAGCGGACTGATCACGATGCCACCCCCCGGTAAATATCCAGGTAGACGCAGGCTCTGCGGTAAAGCTCCCGGGAGAGGTTTTTCTTTTCTACCCCGGGGTCGGAGTATCGGACGGAGACTTCACCCATCTTGGCCTGGAGCACCTCCTGCTTCCGATCCTCATAGCTGTAAATGGCTTCCGCCATGGCGCAGATGGCCAATTTCTCAGCCACCTCGCCCCCGGAGCGGATCTCATAAATCCGCTTCATTTTGTTAAGTGCCGCAGTTCCCCGGGCCGCCACCCCGGAAAAGGCGCTTTCCGGTATGGCACTGCCCAGGTAGCTGTCTTTGTAGAACTCATAAGTTACCACAAGCAGTGCCTCCCTTATCAGGCTGCGGCGATGGCGATACCGCCCAGGACAGCCGCCTTCAGGGTGTTCTTCAGCCCCACGCCTGCCACCAGCTCCACCTCACCGGTCTTGACAGCGCCGGGGGCAGTCAGGTCGGGCAGATAGCTCTGGATCACACCGTCGCCGGTGGGAGAAATGCCGTGGAAGCCGTCAAGACCCAGAGATACGGCATAGATGGCGGTCTTACCGCCCTTGGTCTCAATGACATCGGAGACCTTAGTGCCGTCAAAGTACTGACCCATATCCACCATAGGCACACCTGCGTAAGTCTCCACCGTTCTGCCGAAATCGTCGCACTTGCGCTCATAGTAGCCTGCCCGGCGGGCGATGGAGCGCAGCTTAATGAGCATAGAGCGGTTCATGAGAAGCATAGAGGGAGTGCCGTCGAGAGCAGAAATGAAGCTATCCATCTCGTCCAGGAATGCGTTGTAGTTTTCGTCCAGCTTTTCGGAGGTGGTCAGGTCAACAGAGGAGGTCAGCTCGTTGGCAGTGCCGGAAAGGAGCTTCCGCAGGCCGTCGAAAGTACCGCCAACATAGCCATCTTCCTCACCGGCTGCGCCGTTAATCACCAGGTTGTGGAAATAGTTTGCGGTGGCCTTAATCTTCTGCTCTGCCTGGAAAGCCAGTTCGTCGGCAGCGCCGGCGGTAGACTGAATGACTCTGTCCATCTGGAAAGAGCCGCCCATAATGATTGCGCCGGTGGTCTTTTTCTCTTTCTTTGCCTCGCCGGGGGTATACTCAGCGCCCACCTGACGAACCGCAGCGGTTGCGGGGGATTTCAGCTGCAGGTAGCCGTAAGTGAGTGTAGAACCGCCTGTGCCGGGGGAAATGACGTTATCGAACACCATATTGTCCAGCAGCAAACTGTTCCGACGGAACATATCCACAACCTGCTGATCTACCTTGTCTGCCATACCGATTTTTGCTTCTGCTAATGTAATTGCCATAATTTTTACTTCCTTTCATAATTCATTCGTTCTTTTAATGCCCCGGCCAATGTGGCAGGGCCTGCTTCTTGACGGACTGTCTGTCCGCCGGTTCTGTGAGAAAACACAGGGGGTGTTTGTTTGCTTTCAAAGAGATAGGGGGCTTCCTGCCGTACCTTTTCCACCGCTTCGTAAATGGCTTCCGGATTGCCACGGAGGGTGTTAAGGTCCAACAGGGCGGAAATGGCTTTCTGGTTTCTGCCGTTGGCCTCCCGGATGGCGCGATCAAGGCAATGGGAAAATTGCATCTCTCCCAATTCCTTCTCATGCCGTTCCTTTTCCGCCCGGAGGGTTTCCTCCCAGGTCTCTTTTTCCGCCAGCAGAGCCTGAAACTGCTGGGCATCGCCCTTAGCAAGCTCAATATCCCTGCCGTTTTCTGCCATAATGGCGTCGATGACCTCTTTACTAAGAGGCTCGCCCGCCACCGACAGAGTTTGTAGAAATTCGCGTTTCATATATACTCCTTCCCGCTACGCTTTTTTACGATGGTCGCCTCATCCGCGTTATTTCAATTGACAGTGGACAGTGTACAGTTGACAGTTGAGGTGTCGGCTACGCCGACGATTTGAATTGTCCGCAATGCGGACACCATAACTGTCAATTGTCAATTGTCAACTTTTTACATATACCTTTTCCTAATCTTCTCCCTCTCGGCTTCGGTATCGCTGGGCAAGCCAAACCGCCAGCCAAGGGCAACCTCCGGGGCAATCAGGCCGGAAGATACCATCTCCTTATAATCGGCCCAGGTCTTATCCTCGTCATAGAGAATGCCGTTGCCCCAGTCAAAGGCCACATCCTCTTCCGGCACAGGCAAACCGTAAAGCTGAGCCAGCACCCGGCAAAGCTTTACTGCCTCCCGGAAAGCCTTCTCCCAAACCTCCTGGTAGGCTCTCACCACCAGGTTAAAATCCCCGGCGGAGGAAGCAATTTCCGTGGCTGTCCGCACATCCACCTGGGCATCCGAGAGCATACCCCGGCGCAGACCGATGATGGTCTCCACATTCCGTAAGTATTCCTGCTTCCGATTGAGGAACGACTCCTCCCGGATTTTCGGAGAGAAAACCGTAATTCCCACCGTCTCTGGGCTGTCATCGAGACCTACAAACAGGTGGTCGTGTAGCCCCAGCTCCCGGTCGATAATGTCCGAGGAGGCAATAATCCGGCTCTCTGCTCTTGCAAACTCTTCGGACAGCTGTTCCTCGTTTTTGTCGATGTTGGCGATCAGCTCCACCGCCGGGGCATACACCGCCACACCGTCCGGCGAGCCGTCCACGCAGTTTAGGATGGGCGTTTTCATCCGCACAAGTCCCAGCCCCATAGCCACAGGGAACTGATATTTTTCCGGCAGATCGGCATACAGGGGATGCTCGGAAAGGTTAACCTGCACACCCAAATTCTCCCGATTTCCCGAACGGTACAGGGTATTTTCGATGGTCAGCAGGCCATCCTCCCCCACCTGCCGGCGCTCTAAAAGGGTGTAATAGAATTTCCCCCTTATGCTCTGCTCCACCGTGCCGATGTGGTTGGGTTTTCCATCCCCATCCCTGCCAAAGACCAGCACATTGCCCCGGGGGATCAGGGTAAAATCAAAGCCCACCGGGGTAGGACAAGGCTTAATAAAGCACTCGCCCCCGGTGAGCAGAATTTCCATTGCCTCCCGGCGTTTTTCATCCAGGGGAGCAAGGGTCTTGTCCGATATGCACTTGTATTCCCCAAAGAGGGCGGCAATGATTTTGCTGACAATGGCGTAAGCCACCCGCTGGCTGGTATCGCCTGCCCCTGTGCCGAAATAGGCATCCTCCCACTTTTTTCTTGCCTTCCGCATAGCATAACTTGTCTTATCCGCCTGACGAAAGGCGCTCTCATAACGCTGCATAATCATTTTTTCCTCCTAATCTTTCGTTACCATTCCTAATTGTAGGGACCGGCGTCCCCGACGGTCCTAACACACCGCACCCCAGTTCCCCCTGTCATCCTGAGCGGAGCATCGCAGATGCGCAGTCGAAGGATCTTCGCACCGAAATTCTGCACAGCAGTAGCGATAATGCGTAGATTCTTCGGCGCGGCTTCGCCTTGCTCAGAATGACAACGGGCGGATGTAGGCATCCGCCCCTACATTCCAATTCGTCGCCTCACCGACACCATAATTATCAATTCTCCATTTTGTGCCTCCGCAAGCCCAATTTCACCCCCCGAATGTAGGCCGCCAGCTTCTCATTCTCCTGCCGGAGCTTCTCATTTTCCGCCTGCAAGCGCCTGTTATCGGCAAGCACCGTCTCCTTCGCCCACATGGGCAAAAATTCCTCCAAAAACCACTTCTTCATTTCAATCCTCCTTAAATTTCCTCTGCCCAAAGCCTTCTCCTGGGAGAAGGTGGCAAAAATCTCTGATTTTTGACGGATGAGGGGCTTCCTGCACTAAATATTTTCTGCGCAATAACCATAGGAACACCCTCATCCGCCCCCTACAGGGGGCACCTTCCCCCAGGGGAAGGCTTTTATCCCCCTATCCCTCGCCAGCACCGTGGCGCAGAAATACCGCACATCATCCATGGCGTGGTCATTCTCTTTTACAGGCGCATCTCTCCCCCCCTCCTCCCAGCGATAAAGGGAAAACTCCCGAATGGTATCTTTGCACGCCTCAGTAAATTGCAAAACCCCACTCTGCAGGAAACTTGCCACCAGCTGAATTCCGGGCAGTACCTGATTTTTCGCCCGCCTGACGGAAAACCGCCCATACCGCCGAATAAGCGTAATAAAGGAAGAAGCCGACGGGTCAACAATCACCGCCTCCACTTTTTTATCCCCCGCCAAATCCTCCAAAGCCCGGTAGTAATCCTCATCGGTCATCAGTCTCCCGGTCTCCCGGCCGGAGTAGTAAAACTCCCGCACCCGCACCGCCCGACCTTCCCCCACGCACCAAAGCCCGGCAGAAAAGGGATTCATAGTGCCGTAATCCACAGATATGTAATATCGCCCCTGGGGAATCTTATCTGTAATATGCTTCCCCCGGTCAAATTCGTACACCAGCCCCTCCGCTAAACACCAAAGCCCCCTGACATACCGATCGTAAAACACCCCCCGGTACAGCCGTTCATACCTGGCCCGAATTTGGGGGTCGAGGGCGGGATTGTCCTCCATCGTAAAGTGGAGATGCAGGACATTTTTCTCTTTCGCCCGGCAAATCCATTCCTTGTAAAACCAATGCTCCGGCCCGGCCGGATTGCAGTTAAACCACAATTTGCTCCCAGCCACAGAACACCGGGCGCAAGCCTGCTCCACGAAAGACCGTGGCATCAGCGCCACCTCGTCCAAAAGCACCCCCGCCAGGGTAATACCCTGAATGGACATATAGGAGCTTTCGTCCTGACCGCCAAAAAGGTAATAAAAATTCACCCTGTCCCCACATCGGACGGTGAGCTTATTCTCTCCCCGATGCTCGGTCAGGATGAAACCCTCTCCCAGCCAGCTATTCAGATGTAAAACAATGTTGCGCCTCAGCGCCGAAACGGACTTGCCGCAGATGGCAAAGGTCTGTTCATGGAAAGTAGCCATACTCCAAAGGAAAAAGCCTCCCACCATACTCACCGTCTTTCCCGACCGCACCGCCCCGTCGCAGATGATGGCGTCATAGGCTTTCAGCCCCGGTCTATTCCACCAAGTCAGGGCAAGAAGCTGCCGTTTGCTGAAGTTCTGATATGTCATCGGTCTGTAGTTCCTCCTTTGTCGCATCCAGCACCGCCGCCATCAGTCCCGGACCGCTGTCTTTCTCGCCTCCGCCTCCGCCGAACAGCCCCACCTCTTTGCCAAGAAGCTCCAGGGCTTTCATTTTGTCGTAAAATTTCACCTTCACGCCGGAAGCGGTCTTTTCCACCGAGCAGATGGCCGCCGCCTCCCGATTGGAAAGCTGTTCCCCCGCCCGCAGACAAATCTCGCCGTTCTCCACAAATAAATAATTGGTTACTCTCGCAAACCCGATAGCAACCAATTCGTTCAGTATATTCTCTTTCGAAATCCTCTTCCGCCTACCCATAAAACCTCCTCCAAAATTGACAATTATTGTGTCCGCAAAGCGGACGATTCAAATCGTCGGCACAGCCGACACCTCAACTGTCAACTGTCAACTATCAACTGTCCACTCTCAACTTTCCACGCTACCAGTATATCACACCAAACAGAAAAATCTTCCCATTTTTTTCCCATTTTCATTTTTTGAAAAATGCCAAAAACCCGCGCAGTTACTGGACTTTTCGCCCCTCCTCCAAAATATGCAAAAATGTTAAACGTTTCGCGCTCTCACCCTATGAACACCTGCCACGGTACAAAAAAGGGAACGGCTCTCACCGTTCCCCTACCTTCTCTTCTGCGCGATATTCTTTTTTCAGCGTCTTGCGCAGGCCGAACTCCGTACCATTTGCCATCCGCACAAAATTTTCCCAATGCTTTGCGATAATCACCGCGGTAGCCACCGAAACCGTCAGCACAGACAGCCACCCCGCCTGGCTCACCAGCAGGAAAACCGGCAAGCTCAGCACCGTAATGATAGTACCGATGGTGAGATGATCAAAAATCAGCGTGGACACTACCACCACCGCCAAAACGCAAAGCCCAAACTGCCAGTTCATCATCAGCATCATACCGATGTAGGAAGCAAAGCCCTTGCCGCCCTTAAATTTCAAAAACACCGGGAACATATGCCCCATAATGCAAGCCACACCAGCCACCGCGGAAATGCCCTCCGCCTCCGGGAAAAGAAGCCGCGCAATGAAAATCGCCAGGGCAGACTTTCCGATGTCGTGAACACCCACCGCAATTCCCGGCAGCCAGCCCATGACCATCACAGAGTTGGCAGTACCCAAGTTACCGCTTCCGCCGGACTTCAGGTCTATTTTCTTGTACTTTGCTATGTAAAGGGCCATATTGCTGCAGCCCAGCAAATAGCCGATGATTGCCGAAATTACATATGCCATATACGTTCCTCCTGATGCAGAGTTTCTGTATGATTTCGCTTTTTTATAAATTCTACCAAAATAATATTAAAAAATCAACCCACCTGTCTTAACACTCCCTTAACATCTCCCCCAAAGCCTCCCTTGTGTAAAGGGTCGCATCCCTAAAGCCTCCCTTGTGTAAAGGGAGGTGGCTTGCCGAAGGCAAGACGGAGGGATTGTCATTTTACATCTTCGAGTCCCTCACAGCCTACAGATAAAAGAAAAACCCATCCATTCGGACGGGTTTCTTTTTGGTGGAGACAACAGGACTCGAACCTGTGACCTCATGCGTGTGAAGCATGCGCTCTAACCAGCTGAGCTATGCCTCCAAAAAGCTTTTTTATTGTAGCACAGCTTTCCAAAAAGTCAATACCTATTTCCAATTTGCCTGCCTGCCGTATCTTCTTGCCTGCTTTTTGAAAAAACGCAAACATTTTCCCATTATTTTCCAACCCCCCGATCGGTCAAACCCCAGCAAATCCGCCATATTTCCTATTTCCCCCTTTGACAGTTTGTTGCAACAAGAAAAAGAAAAAGAAGAAGAGAAAGATACAGATAAAGTATAAGTTATAGTTATAGTTAAAGTAATAGTTAAAGTTAAAGTTATAGTTATAGTTATAGTAAAAGTAAAAGTAGAAGATTAACTATAATATATTGTATCTTTATTTGTGTAAAACCTGGGGGAAACCCTGTGGATAACCCGAAACCCCTGTGCAAACCCTGTGGAAAACCTAATTGACACGACCTGTATAATAGAATTATCACCCAATCAGGAGGCAAGAGAAATGATCCGTGCTAATTTCCATACCCACACCACCTTCTCCGACGGTAAAAACACCCCGGAGGAAATGGTTAAATATGCCATCAACTTAAATATGACAGCCCTTGGCTTTTCCGACCACTCCCCAATCGGAGCGGAATGTACCGGCACATCCGGTATGGCCTTTGAAAGGGAAGAAGCCTACCGGGCAGAAATCACCCGCCTGAAAGAAATTTACCAAGACCGGCTGACCATCCTCTTAGGTCTTGAGCAGGACAGCAATTCCCCCAAAACCCCCTACCCTTATGACTATACCATCGGCTCGATCCACGGCATTTGGTGCGACGGCATTTACCGCGCCATTGATTACAACGAAGCCGTTATGCTGGAAACGGTGGAAAAATATTTTGGCGGCGATCACCTTGCCTATGCAGAAAGCTATTATAAAGCCTTAGCCGAAACCGCCAACCGCTATGACCCCACCTTCTTTGGCCACATCGACCTGATTGCCAAGTATAACGAGGGTGGCAAACACTTCGACGAATCCCACCCCCGCTATAAAAAAGCCGCCCTGGAAGCCTTAGAAGCCCTCCTTCCCACCGGCAAGCCCTTTGAAAACAACACCGGCGCCATCAGCCGTGGCGTCCGGGTAACCCCCTACCCCAACCCCTTCATTTTGAAGGAAATTCACGATTTAGGCGGTAAAATCACCCTCTCCGGCGATAGCCACAGCGCAGAAAGTCTCCTCTGCGCCTATGATAAAGCCACAGAGCTTGCCAAATACTGCGGTTTTACCACCGCCCTGACTCTCACAAATTCCGGCTGGCAGGAAGAAGCGCTGTAAACAATGGACAATGGACAGTTGACAATGGACAATTAAGGTGTTCGCATAGCGAACAAATTTAGATAAGTCTGCGTAGCAGACTCCTCAACTGTCAACTGTCAATTTCCCTATTGACAAGCCCAAAATTATGTGCTAAAATAGGCGAGCCGCATTGAATGGGCAAAAAGCGATGGGCGATCCCATCCGCCCTAAAAGCGAGACTACACAATATAAAGTAGGTGAAAAAGAATGAAAGCAGTTATCGTAACCGGTGGTAAGCAGTACACCGTCTCCGAAGGTGATGTCCTGTACATCGAGAAGCTGGAGGTTGAGGCTGAAGCTACTGTCAAGTTCGATCAGGTCCTGGCTATCCTGGACGGTGAGAACTCCAAGATCGGCGCTCCCGTAGTTGACGGCGCAGCTGTCGAGGCTAAGGTCATCAAGAACGGCAAGGCTAAGAAGATTACCGTCTTCCGCTACAAGGCAAAGAAGAACGAGAAGAAGAAGATGGGTCACCGTCAGCCTTACACCAAGGTGGAGATCACCAAGATCGCTCTGTAATTATGACAAGATGCGAATTTTTTATGGAGGAAGACCGGATCACCGGCTTCTCTATCTCCGGACACAGCGGCTATGCTGAAGCGGGCCAAGACATTGTCTGCGCTTATATTTCCGCTGTTGTTACTATGGCAGAGGCCACCATCAATGATATTTGCGGTGCCAAAGCCAAGGTTCGGGTAAAAGATGCGGATACCCGCATTACCCTGACCCTCCCCGCTTCCTGCGACGAGGAAGAGACCGTTCAGGCAGTTCTTGCCGGAATGATGCTCACTCTTTGCAACATGCGGGACGATTATCCTGATTATATCGAAGTTTTGGAGGTGTAATACCATGCTGAAAATTGGTATTCAGTATTTCGCTCACCATAAGGGCGGCGGTTCTACCAAGAACGGTCGTGATTCCGAGGCTAAGCGCCTGGGCGTGAAGCGTGCAGACGGTCAGTTCGTACTGGCTGGCAACATCCTGGTTCGCCAGAGAGGCACTCACATCCACCCCGGCACTAACGTAGGTATTGGCAAGGACGATACTCTGTTTGCTCTGATCGACGGTACTGTCCGTTTCGAGCGCAAGGGCAAGGATCGCCGTCAGTGCTCTGTCTACGCTAAGCAGTAATCACAAAGACTAAGCTTGAAAGGCTGCTGCACCTCGCAGCAGCCTTTTTCTTATCCCCATCCCGGTGTCATTGCGAGGGCATTTATGCCCGTGGCAATCTCCCGGTACAATTCTGAATTGACAATTGATAATTGATAATTGACAATTTGAGGAGTCTGCTACGCAGACTTATCTAAATTTGTTCGCTATGCGAACACCTTAATTGTCCATTGTCAATTGTCCATTGTCAATTCCTACCGCACCATAATATTTCTAAAACGGGGCGATGTGGGCATCGCCCCCTACAAGCACCACCGAAGGTGCATAATAAAATCCGTCGGCATCGCCGACACCTAAACTGTCAATTGTCCATTGTCAATTGTCAATTATTCCCGGAGGAAGCCTATGGAAATGTTTGTCGATAAAGTCCGTATCACCGTCATTGGCGGTCGCGGCGGCGACGGTGCAGTCGCCTTTCACAGAGAAAAATACGTTGCCTCCGGCGGCCCGGACGGCGGTGATGGCGGCCACGGCGGCAGCGTCATCTTAAAAATCAGCGACCATATGTCAACGCTGCTGGACTTCCGCTACAAGCGGAAATACGCTGCGCAGGCAGGCGCCAACGGACAGGGC
>JAZOVI010000070.1:0-9029 GCA_045658625.1 Faecousia sp. | reverse complement strand
CACATTAACAACCACACCCACATTGAGTAAAAAAGATGCACCTGAAAAACAGGTGCATCTTTTTTATGCAGAATGAAAAGGCCCCTTGTGCAAAGGGGGCTATCAGCCAATCAGGCTGACTGGGGGATTGACAACCCCTCCGTCATTTGCTCGCCGCAAATGCCACCTCCCCTTACACAGGGGAGGCTTTGGCACGGTGGAAACTTTCAATTATCAATTTTTAATTGGGTGGTGGCAATCGGGAGTTGTGTCTGTAATGGGCAGGAAAGTATAACCGTTATCCAGCGCCCAAAGGATAAACTCCTCCATAACATTTACCGTCTTTTTCACAATATCGTGCATCAGCACCACACTTCGTTTCCGGTTTTTGACGCCGTTTTTCGTGTTTTCCAGGATTTCCTCTGCCGACTTACCCTCTGCATCGCCAGAGTTTACATCCCAGTCAAAATAACGGTAGCCCTGCTCCTGCACAGCTTTCGCAAGTCTTGTCATAATACCCACATTGATCTTTTTGCTGATTCGGTTGCTGCTGCCACCGGGGAAACGCATCAGGTTAGGATAAAAGCCGACCTGCTCATAGACTGCATTCCGCACAACATCCAAATCCGCAAAAAAGGCCTCCTCATTGGCGTAGATCTTATGATAGTCGTGAGAATCAGAGTGAAGGCCTATAGAGTGCCCTTCCGCAACCATTCTCTGCAGTAAATTCAGTCGGGAAGTGGTGCATACAAAGAAGGTCGCCTTCACATTGTATTTTTTCAAAATATTCAGCAGCTCCGGAGTATAGGTGCTGGGACCGTCATCAAAGGTCAAATAAATCACTTTGCCGCTGCCACTGGTCGATTGCACTACCACTGTACGGGTGGTTTCTGTCTTATTGCCGTAGTCATCAATAACTGTATAGGTCAGCGTATGCACACCAACCTGGGAGAGATTCTCCGTACCGGACACCGTAACCTTATCTGTCAGGTCATATACGCCGTTGTCCGTGGCTGTCCAGCCCGGCTCTTTGTAGGTCTCTCCCACAGAGATCACCACCGTACGATTTCCCTCCAGAGTCAGCACAGGAGGCACTTTATCGTCATAGCGGATCTCTCGCTCTGCTTGCGCTGTATTGCCTGCCGCATCGGTAACAGAGTATATCACCTTGCCGTCTTCTGTATTGGCAGTAACAAGATGCGTCAAATCTCCATCCACCGCATCAAAGGCAGAAAAGCCTTCCTCTTCGTAGGGCATTCCCGGCAGAGTGGTTTTATCGGGGTTGGAAACCAGAGTAATCACCGGCGCTTTGGAATCCCGCAGGATTACCGTACACTTGGCGCTCCCTTCCAAATCCTCATAGCGAGCGGTATAGGTAACAAAGTAAGTGCCCGGTTTCTTAAAATCAATTTCTCCCTCCCATGAGGTTTCCAACACTATGGTAGGCCGGAACAGACCACCCACCGCATAAGCCTTTAATTCCGGTAACGGTTGAACTTCTCCTGCCTCCAAAATGACTGTACCGTCTTTTGGTAGCTGTATTTTCACCTGATAATCCTGCGTCAACCCCACACCGATTACTGCCGCAATCAGCAAAAGGCAAACAGCCAGAACGATCCATATGATCTTCTTATCTTGCATTTTGTATCACCTGGGTATTACGCATTTTTTACATATAAGCACATTTCATATTTTATCCCATTTTCCTCCCCGGATTGCAGTACTTCCTGAAGTTTCCAGGCAGGATCTGCGTCCAAATCGGGAAAATACGTGTCCGATTGAGGGCAGGTGTAAACTTTCGTAACATAGGCCTTTTCGCACAGCGGCAGCATTTGCCGATATACACTGCCACCACCAATGACAAAAGCGCGCTCTGCGTCCTTCGTTTCTGCCACCGCTTCCTCCGGGCTGTGGCAAACCGTAAAGCCGGGGGCATCAATCTCCTGCCGGGAAAGCAGGATATTTTTTCTGCCGGGGAGGGGCTTTCCCCCTGGGAAATCCGCCACGGTTTTCCGTCCGGCAATCACCGCAGCGCCCCGGGTCGTCTCCCGGAAAAACTGCCTATCTGCGGATAAGGCAATCGGCTGGGTGCCACCGCAACCGATACCCCAGTCAGAATAAACTGCAACAATTAAGTCCATAGTACGCCTCAAATCGCCATAGGAATTTCAAAATCAAAGGGATGGAACTGATAATCTTCCACCTTAAAGCTATCCTTGGTAAAGCTGTAAAAATCGGTAATGCTGTCATCCAAAGTTACCTTAGGCGCAGGATAGCCCTCACGCTCCAGCATTGCCTTGACAGCCGGGATGTGCCGGTCGTAAATATGACAGTCGGCGATGACGTGAACCAGCTCACCGGCTTCCAGCCCGGAAACCTGCGCCATCATCATAAGAAGCATGGCATATTGGCAGACATTCCAGTTATTGGCCGTCAGCATATCCTGAGACCGCTGATTCAAGATGCCGTTGAGAGTATTTCCGGTTACGTTGAAGGTCATAGAGTATGCGCAGGGATAGAGATTCATCTCGTGGAGGTCCTGGAAATTATAGATATTGGTCATAATTCTGCGGGAAGCAGGATTATGCTTCAAATCATAAAGCACCCGGTCCACCTGGTCAAACTCGCCCTCTTTATACTGGTGCTTAATGCCCAGCTGGTAGCCATAGGCCTTGCCGATAGTGCCGTCCTCGCCTGCCCACTCATCCCAAACGTGGCTGCCTAAGTCGCAAATGCGGTTAGACTTTTTCTGCCAGATCCACAGAAGCTCATCCAGGGCAGATTTCCAGTAAGTCCGCCGGAGAGTCATTAAGGGAAATTCCTCTTTTAGGTTATAGCGGTTTACCACACCGAATTTTTTTACGGTGTGGGCAGGTGTGCCGTCAGCCCAACGGGGACGGACTTCCAGCTCTGTATCATAAAAGCCGTTTTGGAGTATATCCAAACAGGTCTGTCTATATAATTCATCTGCTCTGCTCATAGTTTTTCCTCCCTATTGTTAAAACAAACTGGGTGTTTTAGTTTGCAAGGCATAAAAATCCCTGAGTTCCTCTATCGTAACCGCTTCCGCACCCCGGTGGCACAGCTCTGTTTGGGCAGAACTGTAATCCTCATAGCAAAATACAGGCGACCAGCCATATTTCAGGTTTTTCTCCGTACCGCTCCAGGTGCCGCCGGTAGCCATACTGCACTGGGCAACAAACACACATAGTGTAGGCAAGGCGTGAATGACCCGGTTACGGCTAAGGGCTCGCTGGGCGGAAAATGGCAGGTCGTACCCATCTTCCGACAGGTATAGTATATTCTCTCTTTCTGTTTGGTCCTGCAAGCGGTCTGCCACCACGCTGATCACCTTGCCGCCGCTATCTAAACAGCTTTCCTGGGCTTCCCGGTCTGCGCCCCGGGCATTTCCTGAAATCAGGGTGTAGCCCTGCAGCGCCGCCTGACGGCCTACCTCCCGGGCAAATTCCCGATTCTCCTCCAAAAGTTCCCGGCTTCCCACAAGGGCAATTGCCGGTGTATCCAAAATATCTAAGTTTCCCTTTGCCCAAAGGCTTCCCGGCGCTTCTAAATGCAGTTTTTTTCGCAGGGTTTGGGGATATTCTTCGCTGATCCGTGTTATGACCGCACAGCCCTCACGGACACCCTTGTAGGTATAGTACTTAAGTAGCTCTTCCTCACAGAGTAAGCCTACAATCCGCTCCGCCATCGCCCGGCTGTAACCTAAAGCCAGCAGATCCTCTGCCGTCATTTCTCTATTTGGATCATCCACCATCAGGTGTTCTGCCTTTATGGCAAGCTCACGGAACTGGGGAACGGTCAGGCACCTTCTGGCTGGGTTTCCCAGCTTACAGGTCAGCAGCAGGAAGCCCTTTTCCCGGCCGGTCAACGCAGTCGCCGCTTGGGCGGCACAGGCGCTTTTACCTCTTCCTTAGCCAGTGTGCCATCGTCGGACAGCACCATAGGCATAATTGTGTAATTGCTGAATTTCGCAATCTCATCCAGCTTTGCCTTTTCCGGGAAATTGCCGATAATGGACCAGGCAACACCCTTTTTCTTAGCCCGGCCTGTACGGCCGATGCGATGGACGTAGTATTCGTTTTCTTCGGGAATGTCAAAATTGATAACGCACTCCACATCGTCCACATCAATCCCCCGGGAGGCAACGTCAGTGGCAATCAAAATAGAGAGCTTTCCGTCCCGGAAAAGCTGCATGGTCTTTTCCCGCTGGCTCTGGCGAATATCGCCATGGATGCAGTCGCAATCCGCACCAGCCCGACGAAAATCGTCGGAAAGACGCTGACACATATGCTTGGTGTTGCAGAAGATAATGACCCGCTCATAGCCCTGAGAGCGCATCAGGCGCAGGGTTGTCTCCGCCTTCTGCAAGGGAGAAACGGTCAGGCTATACTGGGAGATATCCGGCCGATCCTCTTTTTTTGGCTCAACGGTGATCTCCACCTCGTCCCGCTGGTACATCCAGGAAACGGTCATAACCTCCTGGGAGATGGTGGCGGAAAACAGGCCTAAATTCTTGCGGTTTTTCACTTTTTCAATGATCTTTGTTACATCCTTGAAAAAGCCCATATCCAGCATCCGGTCCGCTTCGTCCAGCACCACCGTCTGAATTTTGTCCAGGCGGATATTTTTACGGTTATAATGGTCCATCAGTCGACCGGGGGTAGCCACCACGATCTGAGGCTTTTTCTCCAGCTGCTTCGCCTGACCCACAATGCCTGCGCCGCCGTAAAGTACCGCCACACGGATGCCCTTATAGTAAGTCAGCAGTCCTCTCAGCTCATCACCGATCTGGATGGCAAGCTCCCGGGTAGGCGCTAAAATCAGGCCCTGGACCTCTTCATTTTCCGGGTCTACGTGCTCAATCATAGGAATACCAAAGGCAAATGTCTTGCCTGTGCCGGTAGGAGCCTTAGCAATGACATCCTTCCATTCCAAAAAAGCGGGAATAGCCAGCTGCTGAATGGTGGTGGGGTATCCATAGCCCTTCTTTTCCAAGGCTTTGAGCATAGCATCCGACAGGCCTAAATCCCGGAACAAAATGTTTTTATCTTCCATTTATCTCTTCCTCTTGTGTAAAACTCATATTTTATTCATTCTACCAGTTTTTATTGTTTTTTGCAACCAAGAGGGGATTGTTTTTTCTCATTTCCCAAAAATTTCGTCATGTTTCCCCCGGTAAACAATGGACAAATGGCGAAAAATATGATATATATTAAACTAAGAAATTATGTCCTCAGTAAAGGAGGCTGCCATTATGGGCAAACTGATTGTAATTGAAGGCACAGACGGTTCCGGAAAGTCCACCCAATTTGCACGGATGCAGGAGCATTTAACGGCTGACGGTGTCGCTTTCCGTCATATTGTATTCCCCCGCTATCAGGAGGAAAGTTCTGCCCTGATCCGGATGTACTTAGGCGGTCAGTTTGGAAGCAAACCTTCCGATGTAAACGCCTACGCCGCTTCCTCCTTTTACGCTGTGGACCGCTTTGCATCCTACAAAATGGATTGGGGTCAGTATTACGAAGAGGGCGGTGTGGTGGTTTCCGACCGATACACCACCTCTAATGCCGTCCATCAGGCCTCCAAAGAAGCCCCGGAGGACCGGGAAAAGTTTTTACACTGGCTGTATGACTTTGAATATAATAAATTGGGTCTTCCCCGCCCCGATCTGACCATCTACCTAGATGTGCCCACAGACTTTACGGAAAAGCTCCTCCGATCTCGGGAAGCAGATACCAATACCAAGGCCGACATCCACGAAAAAGATATGGCATATCTCGCTACCTGCCGCCAGATGGGTCGCGCCGCTGCCGCATATTACGGCTGGCAGGTCATCTCCTGTGTAAAGGACGGCAAAATGCGTTCCATTGAAGATATTCACGAAGAAATTTACGCGCTGATTAAAGGGTGTCTGGAGGGTTAAGCTATGGTATATATGCTCCTTGGAACAGGCTTTGAGGAAACGGAAGCCATTGCGCCTTTGGATCTTATGCGCAGGGCAGGTATCCCCGTCCAAACCGTTGGCCTGAACGGCAAAATCATTTACGGCGGCCACGGCATTGGCGTAGAAGCCGACATCACTTTGGAAGAAATGGATCTTTCCCAAATGGAAATGATCGTTCTCCCCGGCGGTCTTGGAGGCGTTGCCTCCATCCGGGCAAGCAAAAAAGCGATGGATGCCATCCGCTGGGCCTGCGAAAATAACAAATACACCGCCGCCATCTGCGCCGGTCCTACGGTTCTTGCCGATCTTGGCATTACCGATGGTAAGCGGGCAGTATGCTATCCCGGCTGTGAAGAAAATATGGGCAGTGCCCTTACGGAAATCGCTCCCTGTCTCCAAGATGGCAAGGTGATTACCGGCGCATCTGCTGGCTGCGCAATTCCTTTCGGTTTGGCACTCATCCGCGCCCTCCGTGGCGCTGAGGCTGCCGATGCCATTGCGCAGAAAATCGTAATCCGTACCCAGGAGGTAGAAAATGGATAACGAAAACAAAAAAGACCTGCTCCCGGAAGAGGTTACCGAATTGCCTATCCCGGAAAATGCGGCTACTGATACACCCAGTAACCCCCAACTGCAAGAGGCTATGGATGCCCTGGAGGCATTTGCCACTCGATACGACGCCCCTGCAGAAGCAGAAGAAAGCCCCGCAGAAGTTACCGCTATGGAAGCGGAAGCGCCTTTGGCAACTGCGGAGAACAAAGAGGACGATCTCCTCTCCTTTGGTCTTAGCAACGACTCCGAATTTCAGGATGCCTTAAAGGCCCTCCAGGCTCTTTCTTCTATAAATGATACGCCTGCGGAAGAAATACCGGCAGAAACGGTTTCTGCCCCTGAAGAACCCCAAAAAGAAGCGTTACTTCCCGAAGAATCCCCCACCCCGGAGGTATCCCAAATGTATGTATCTGAGGACACCGTTTCCTTTGCTAAACCTGCAGCTAACGCTGCCACAGACCTAAGCGCAACTCAGAAATTCACTCCTGTTCCCCGCAACACCTCGAAAAACGCCCCCGGCGCTAAGCCGCCCCGCCGCAGAGCCCCTGTGCGCAAAGGTCGTCCCGCCCCCAAAAAAGGCTACGGTCTTTTGGGTATTCCCCACGTAATTTCCACCGGCATCTGGCTGGCCATTATTGTAACCATCGGTATTTCCTTAGGCCGCATCCTTTGGGTCTGCGCTGCAGATCTGCTGGCCTTCGGCAAACCCGATAAGGTAATCACCGTTACCATCGAGGAAGGCGACACCACCGAGGACATTGCCGCAAAACTGGAAGAAGCCGGTCTGATCCGCTATCCCAATCTCTTCATCTTCTTTGCCGACCTTACCGGCAAGGCTGAGAAAGTAATCCCCGACACCTATAACTTAAACGCAATGTATGACTACAATGCGCTCCTTAAAATGATGTCCTACAAGCCCGTCAATACCGACGTAGTAGAAATTATGATTCCCGAAGGCTATAACTGCGCCCAAATTTTCAAAATGCTGGAAGAAAATGGTGTATGCAGTGTAGAAGATTTGGAAGAATGGGCCGCCAACGGTGAACTGAAGGACTACTGGTTCTTGGAAGATCTCCCCAGAGGCACTAAGTACTGCCTGGAGGGCTACCTGTATCCCGACACCTATAAATTCTATAAGGACGCCGAGCCTCAGTATGTCCTGCAGAAATTCCTGAACGCTTTTGAAAACCGTTTTACCGATAAAATGTATAACGACTTTTTGAAGATGCAGGAACGATACGCCAAAATGCTCAAATCCAACGGCTACAGCCAGGCTTGGATTGACTCTCACAAGCTGACCTTCCATCAGCTTATCACTGTAGCTTCCATCGTTGAGGAGGAAAAGGCCAACTCTGCAGAAGGCTATGACATCGCCTCTGTCTTCTATAACCGTCTGACAAAGCAAAGCCACTACCCCAGACTGGACAGTGATGCCACCGTCTACTACGCCATCGGCGCTTATTTCGAACGCAGACCGCTGACCCAGGCTGATTTAAATTCCGATAGTCCTTACAATACCCGTAAAGCGGGCGGTCTGCCTCCCGGACCTATCACCAACCCCGGCTCTTACAGCCTGTACGCCGCCCTCTACCCCACCGATGCCAAGTACTACTATTTCATTTTCGATAAGGCCGCCGGTGTACACCGGTTCTCCAAGACCTTGGCAGAACACAACGAATGGGCAGAGAAATTAGGGTAAGTATATGAAAAAAATGGAACTTCTTAGCCCTGCGGGGGATATGGAACGGCTGAAAATGGCCGTTTCCTACGGTGCGGATGCCGTCTACCTTGCAGGTACAGCCTTCGGTATGCGATCCTTTGCAGGTAACTTTACCCCGGAGGAACTGCCCGTAGCTGTTAAATACGCCCACGACCATGGCGTAAGCGTCCACGTAACCGTAAACACGATGCCCCGCAACGACGAAATCTGCAATCTCCCCCCTTACCTGGAACAGCTTCAGGATGCCGGGGTGGATGCCCTGATTGTTGCGGATATGGGCGCATTCACCTTAGCCGGAAAATACGCCCCCAAGTGCGCCCGGCACATTGCCACCCAGCAATCTATTGCTAACTACGAGTGCGCCCAGGCCTGGTATGATTTAGGCGCTACCCGTGTGGTTTTGGCCCGAGAGTTGAACCTGAAAGAAATTACCGAGATTCGCCAAAAGGTCTCCCCGGAGCTGGAAATTGAGACTTTCGGCCACGGCGCTATGTGCGTCAGCTATTCCGGTCGGTGCTTGCTCAGCAACTATATGACCGGACGGGACCCAATCCGTGGCGCTTGTGCCCAGCCCTGCCGCTACCAGTACGCATTGGTAGAGGAAAAACGACCCGGGGAATATTTCCCCGTTTATGAGGACGAAAAGGGTACTTATATCCTCAATTCCCGGGATATGTGCACCATCGACCACCTGAAAGAGCTGACGGACGCCGGCATCGACTGTATCAAAATCGAAGGTCGTGCAAAATCCGCTTACTATGCCGCCATCATCACCGGCGCATATCGCCATTGTTTGGACGATCTGGCCGCCGG
>JAZOVI010000069.1:0-7358 GCA_045658625.1 Faecousia sp. | reverse complement strand
CGCAGACCGCACCATCGCTTCCATCAAGCGCCATATGGGCGAAAACTATCACGTAACCATCGACGGCAAGGGCTACACTCCCCAGGAAATCAGCGCAATGGTGCTGCAGAAGCTGAAGGCTGACGCCGAAGCTTACCTGGGTCAGACCGTTTCCGAGGCTGTCATCACCGTTCCTGCTTACTTCTCCGACGCACAGCGTCAGGCAACCAAGGACGCAGGCAAGATTGCCGGCCTGGAAGTTAAGCGCATCATCAATGAGCCCACCGCTGCTGCCCTGGCTTACGGCCTGGACAAGGAGCAGGAGCAGAAGATCATGGTTTACGACCTGGGCGGCGGTACTTTCGACGTTTCCATCCTGGAAATTGGCGACGGCATCGTAGAAGTTCTGGCAACTGCCGGCGACACCCGCCTGGGCGGCGACGACTTCGACCAGAGAATTATGGACTATCTGGTAGCCGAGTTTAAGAAGGCTGAGGGTGTGGACCTGAAGAACGATAAGATGGCTATGCAGCGCCTCCGTGAGGCTGCTGAGAAGGCTAAGATCGAGCTTTCCGGCATGACCACTACCACTGTTAACCTGCCCTATATCACTGCCGATGCTACCGGCCCCAAGCATATGGACATCACCATCTCCCGCGCTAAGTTCAACGAACTGACCGCAGACCTGGTTGAGCGCACCCTGAAGCCTGTTCGCCAGGCTATGAGCGATGCAGGCCTTACCGCTTCCGACCTCAATAAGGTTCTGCTGGTTGGCGGTTCTACCCGTATTCCCGCTGTTCAGGATGCTGTTAAGAATCTGACCGGCAAGGAAGGCTTCAAGGGTATTAACCCCGATGAGTGCGTAGCTCTGGGCGCAGCTATTCAGGGCGGCGTTCTCACCGGCGATGTGAAGGATATCGTTCTTCTGGACGTTACTCCTCTGTCCCTGGGTATTGAGACTATGGGCGGCGTGTTCACCCGTCTGATCGATCGCAACACCACCATTCCCACCCGCAAGAGCCAGATTTTCTCCACTGCTGCTGACGGCCAGACCTCTGTAGACATCCACGTTCTGCAGGGCGAGCGGGAAATGGCTGCTTACAATAAGACTCTGGGCAACTTCCAGCTCTCCGGTATTGCTCCCGCACCCCGTGGCGTACCTCAGATCGAGGTTACCTTCGATATCGACGCCAACGGCATCGTAAAGGTTTCCGCTAAGGACCTGGGCACCGGCAAGGAGCAGCAGATTTCCATCACCGCTTCCACCAACCTCTCTCAGGAGGACATCGACAAGGCTGTCCGTGAGGCTGAGCAGTTCGCTGCCGAGGATAAGGCTCGTCGTGAGGAAGTAGACACTCACAATATGGCTGACCAGACCGTTTACCAGACCGAAAAGACCCTGGGTGAGCTGGGCGACAAGATCTCCGAGGAGGAGAAGCAGACTATCCAGACCGCTGTGGATAAGCTGAAGGAAGTCAACAAGGGCACTGATGTAGCAGCCATCAAGGAAGCTACCGAAGAAGTCCAGAAGGCATTCTACGCTGTCAGCGAGAAGCTGTATAAGAACGCTGCGCCTCAGGGTGAGGCACAGCCCGGCGACGACAATGTTGTCGATGCTGACTACGAGACCGTAGACTAATCAAAAACCCCAAAGGGGCGGTTTTTACCGCCCCTTATTGGTGTATAAAAAGCCTCCCCTGTGTAAGGGGAAGGTGGGCAAAAGCTTTGCTTTTGCTCGGAGGGGTTGTAATGTATCGATACAGAACAATCCCCCAGTCAGCTTCGCTGACAGCCCCCTTTACACAAGGGGGCCTTTTGCGGAGTGATACATTGAGGTGTAATTATGGCAGAAAATAAACGTGATTATTATGAGGTGCTGGGCATTGAGAAAAATGCCAGCGCTGATGAAATAAAAAGAGCTTACCGTAAGCTGGCAGGCAAATATCACCCGGACAGAAACCCCGGCGATAAGTCTGCGGAGGAAAAGTTCAAAGAGATCGGCGAAGCCTATGAGGTGCTGTCTGATGGCGATAAGCGGGCCAGATATGACCAGTTTGGCTTCCAGGGCGTTGACCCCAATTTTGGTGGCGGTCAGGGCTTTGACGGCTTCGGCGGTTTTGGCGGTTTTGGAGATTTCGGTGATATTTTCAGCGATTTCTTCGGCGGCGGACGACGGAGCAGCACCAGAAACGGCCCGATGCGGGGCGAAAATGTAGGCACACGGGTGGAGGTAACCTTTGAAGAGGCTGCCTTTGGTACGGAAAAAGAGGTATCTGCCCAGCGGATCGAAAATTGCTCCGCTTGTGGCGGCACAGGCTCTGCAGACGGTGTAATGGAGACATGTTCTGCTTGCCGTGGCGCAGGACAGGTACGTACCACCCAAAATATTATGGGTATGGCTATCCAGTCTACTACCACCTGTCCTCAGTGCAGCGGCCGTGGCAAGATCATTAAAAATCCCTGTACCACCTGCCGTGGTAAGGCAAAGGTGCGCCGCACCCACAAGCTGAAAGTCAACATCCCTGCCGGTGTGGATCACGGTCAGAGCGTCCGTGTTCGGGGCGAGGGCTGTGTGGGCGCAAACGGCGGTCCTTCCGGCGACCTGCTGGTGGAGATTGCCATCAAGCGCCATCCCATTTTTAAGCGGGAAGGCACGGAAGTTTATTGCGAAGTTCCTATTACATTTACTCAGGCGGCTTTGGGCGCGGAAATTGATGTGCCTACTTTGGACGGCAAGATCAAGTATGAAATTCCCGAAGGTACGCAGACCGGTAAGGAATTTGTGCTCTCCGGTAAGGGCGTCCCTCGTGTGAACGATCCTCGCCGCCGTGGTAACCACCATTTCTTCGTGGTGGTAGAGACACCTACCAAGCTGACAAAAGAGCAAAAAGAGCTTCTGCGGCAGCTGGACGGCACCATGGATAACAAATCCACACCCAAAGCAAAGAAATTCTTTGATACCCTGAAGGATATTTTTGATTAAGTAAAGCCCCGTACTTTCTGTACGGGGCTTTCTGCCTCTTGATATAGAGAAAAAATTGTATTATAATGGGGAAAAACCCACAGGGAGGCGTAAAAATGAAGCGTTCGGATTATATCAGCTGGGATGAATATTTTATGGGTATCGCTATGCTGGCGGCAAAGCGGAGCAAAGACCCCAGTACCCAGGTAGGTGCTTGCATCGTATCTCAGGACAATATCATTATTTCCACAGGCTATAACGGTATGCCTAAGGGCTGTTCCGACGACGAATTCCCCTGGGAACGGGATGGAGAAGACACCAAATATCCCTATGTGGTTCACGCGGAGCTGAATGCTATTTTGAATGCCAATGGCCGTGATTTACGGGGCAGTAAGCTCTATGTTGCCCTGTTTCCCTGCAATGAGTGCGCCAAGGCCATTATCCAGAGCGGTGTTCGTGAGGTCTTTTATCTTTCGGATAAATACGCCACCACACCTACTACATTGGCATCCAAGCGGATGTTCCAGGCGGCAGGTGTGAAATGCACCCAGCTTCGCACCAATGTGCAGACACTAACTTTGGATTTTACCCCGGAAGAAGAAAAATAAGAAAAGGGAGGGGCAACCCTCCCTTTTTTGAGAGGATTCTATGGATTACAAAAACTGTACCCTCTGCCCCAGAGAATGTGGGGTAGATAGAACTGTCGGTGAAACCGGCTTTTGCGGATGCCCGGATACTGCCCTGGTAGCAAAAACGATGCTGCATATGTGGGAAGAGCCAGTACTGGCGGGCAATGGCGGCAGCGGCGCCATCTTTTTCGGCGGCTGTACGTTGGGCTGTAAATACTGTCAGAACAGAGCTATCAGCGCATCTCCTGCCGGAACGCCCATGGACAGCGCGGCTCTGCGCCGAGAAATGGAAAAACTTATCGAGCAAGGGGCAGAAAATATCGACCTTGTTACACCCACCCACTTTTTGCCGACGATTATCCCGGCGCTGCAACCTAAATTGCCTGTGCCGGTGGTCTATAATTGCGGTGGTTACGAAAAAGCGGAGACCGTTGGGAAACTCAATGGTCTTGTGGATATTTATCTGCCGGATATGAAATACGGCGATAATGCCTTGGCAGAAGAACTATCGAACGCCCCCGGTTATGTGGAAACAGCCCTTTCTGCAATCCGGGAAATGGTTAAGCAAACCGGGAATGTAACCTTTATTGGGGAGAAAATGGTCCGGGGCGTCATTGTCCGGCATTTAATTTTGCCCGGACAGGTGGAGAATTCCCTTAAGGTCTTGGACTTGCTGGGAGAAAAGTTCCGACCGGGAGAAATACTGGTAAGCCTGATGCGGCAGTACACCCCTATGGGCGGTTTGCCTGCGCCCTATGACAGAAGAATCACCGATGAGGAATATGATGCGGTCTTAAGCTGGATGTACTTAAACGATCTCCGAGGCTTTACACAGGAGGAATCTTCCGCAATGGAAGGCTTTATTCCGGATTTTTAACATATTCCATAAAAAGTCCCCATAGTCTGTGATAGAAAAATCACAGGAGGGATTGCTATGAAAAAGGTAAGCCTTATTTTGGCGGTGGCTTTGCTGTTTTCTATATTGCCTGTTGGGGCGAGAGCGGCAGATATTCAGGTAAAGGCCAAAAGCGCGGTGCTAATGGATGTGGAAACCGGAACTGTCCTTTCCCAGCAAAATGCTCACGAGCCTTTGGCGCCTGCCAGCGTTACGAAAGTGATGACGATGCTTCTGATTATGGAAGCCATTGACAGTGGTAAAATTGGTTGGAATGATATGGTAACCGCATCAGAAGCGGCAGCGGCAAAGGGTGGCAGTCAAATCTACCTGAAGGTAGGGGAGCAGATGACTGTAAGCGATATGGTCAAATCCATCGCGGTGTCCTCTGCCAATGACTGCGCCTGCGCCATGGCGGAGCATCTTGCCGGCAGCGAAGAGGCTTTCGTGGCAAAAATGAACGCCCGGGCGGTAGAACTGGGGATGAAAGACACCCACTTTGTCAACTGCACAGGCCTTGATGACAATCCGGAGGCAGCAGAGCATAAGACCTCTGCCTATGACATTGCCATTATGAGCCGGGAGCTGATGAAAAATCACCCGGATATCAAGAAATTTACCACCATCTGGATGGATACTGTCCGAGATGGGGCGTTCGGGCTTTCGAATACCAATAAAATGGTGCGGTTTTATAACGGTTGTACGGGCCTCAAAACCGGATTTACCCAAAAGGCCGGCTACTGCTTGTCTGCCACCGCCCAGCGTGATGGGATGGAACTGGTGGCGGTGGTTATGGGCGCAGAAAGCTCCCAGGACCGATTTGCTGCCTGTAAACAGCTTCTGGATTACGGCTTTGCTAATTTCGCTTTGGTGCGTCCTGAGGTGTCTGCGCAGACTGTGCCTGTCCGATTGGGAGCAAGCGGTACAATTACGGCAGTTCCCACGGAAGATGGAGCGGTGCTGATCGACAAAAGCCAAAAAGGGATGGTGGAGAGCCAGATTGAATTGCTCCCTGAGATCGCCGCACCGGTAGGAAAAGGTCAACGCTTGGGAACGTTGACATTAAAGGTAGGACAGCAGATACTAAAGGAAATTCCCCTTGTGGCGGAAACGGGCATTGCCCGCTTGACCTGGGGAGAAATTTTCTGGCAGATTCTTCAAAAAATAGCGTTTAAAACATAAAAAGAGCCACCGGTGTTATGAAGTTGTAAGATAAAGGTAGACACATGGAAAACCACCATGAACACCGGTGGCTTTGATATCTTTCACTACAGCAGAAAGCCTCCCTTGTGCAAAGGGAGGTGGCAAAAATCTATTTGATTTTTGACGGAGGGATTGTCAATCCCCCACCGCTTCGCGGAGCCCCCTTTACACAAGGGGGCCTTTAGTAAGGTTAGCTTAATCGGGAGGCGTGAGGTTTCAGGGCAAAATACAATGCTGTGCCTAAGGTCAGCAGTACTGCCGCTTCTCCAATGGCAACATAGAGAGCATTGAGCCAAAAACCGCCGCCAATGTAGATTTCCAGCTCCCAGCCTACCAGTAGGGCGTTAAACAGTGCCGGCATCAAAAGCGCAGGAAGGGGCCAAAAACCCAGCTTAATATTTCTCAGTAGGTACATACTGCCGGTGGCAAGGAAAGTTGCAAGGGTGCCCATCACCGGATCTAAGGGCAGAGCCATGGCATAACTCAGGTTAAACAGCAGGCATCCCACAGACAATCCGGGAATTGCCGTGGGTGTAAAAAGAGAAAGCACACACAGCGCTTCCGACGCCCGGAACTGGATGGCAAAGGATGTGGAGTTGGGGAAAATGATATTTTGCAGGTAGGTCAGCGCTACGTAGGCGGCGGCGATCATTGCGCCTCGGGAAAGAAGTTTGGATTTTTGCATTTTGTTCACCTTAAAGAAAAAATGGGCGCAGTCCGCACCCATTAAAAAATGAGCGCAAAGCGCCCATCCGGTTCTCCTAGTTTTGTTTACCGACAGGATGGTTACGAACTGTCCTATGAAGTTAGTGAGATTATATAAGAAAACAGAAGAAAAGTCAAGAAAAACGACTGATATAAAAATATTGACACCGCTGTAAAAATACGATAAGATGAATTTGCAGGCAACAAATTTAGACAAAAAAGGAGAATGAATATGTTGATTGGAATTATTTTAGCCATTGTACTGGTGATAGCCATCTCTTGCATTCGGGTAGTACCCCACACCGAGAGCTACGTGATTGAGCGCCTTGGCAAAGCCCATACAATTTGGGAAGCGGGTCTTCATTTCCTTCTTCCTTTTGGCATTGACCGGATTGTTGCGCGGGCAACCACCAAGGAAAAGGTGCTGGATACACCTCCCCAGTCTGTGATTACAAGCGATAACGTACCCCTGACGATTGACGCCGTTGTTTATCACAAGACTTTTGATCCGAAGCTCTATGCTTACGGCGCGGCAAATCCTGTTGAAGCCCTTGCAAACCTGACTACCACAACCCTTAGAAACATCGTCGGCGAGCTGACCCTTGACGAATCTCTTACCTCCCGTGATTCCATCAATGCGAAGATGACAGAGAATCTGGACAGAGCAACTGACGAATGGGGCATTCGCGTAACTCGTGTAGAAATCCGAAATATCACTCCCTCTGCCGATATCCGGGAATCTATGGAAAAGCAGATGAAGGCAGAGCGTGCAAGACGAGAAACCCTTTTGGAAGCAGAAGGCCACAAGCAGGCAGTCATTACCCGGGCAGAGGGTGATAAGCAGGCGATGGTTCTTGCGGCAGAGGGTGAAAGAGATGCCCGTATCGCCCGTGCGGAAGGTGAAGCAAAGGCTGTTCTGCTGCAGAAGCAGGCAGAGGCTGACGGTCTGCGCGCTATTATGGCAGCTTGCCCCACTCCTGAGGTC
>JAZOVI010000068.1:0-4125 GCA_045658625.1 Faecousia sp. | reverse complement strand
AGACTTGTTTTACTATTGATAGTTTTTCTTCCTTGCTGCGTACTGTGTATTTCCTAGCCATAATTCCACCTCCAACCCTATAATAGCATAAAAATAATGGTAGGCACTTTCGTGTCTACCATTATTTTATCACTTCACCCTTCATAGGTACTGCGGTTAAACGCTCCATAAATTAGCTTTGGACAAATTACCTCTCGAGAATAAATTTCCAATTCTTTGCGATTGCGGGCGGCATCATCTTGCCAAGGGTTTCGGCATCACGGGCAAGATCTTTTTTGCCAAAATGAAAGAAAAAGAACTCGCCAATGCCATTATTATATCCGAGTTGAAATTCAAGTTCCTTCTTAAAATACGGGAACACAGGCTTTAATTTTTCATCAATTGCCCAAATGAATGCTGTATCGTGCTTTGCAATACAATCAATGATCCATTCTTCTTGCTCCTCAAACCACGCCCAAAATGCCATTGCCGCTTCTTTATTCATATTGTTCTTAGAAAACAGATTAAACATAAGACATTCCCCTTATTCAAAATCAGTACTAGCGGCGGGAGCAAGCCCCCGCCCTACGAATATTTGTTATACGGAGTGCTTTTTGTTTTTAGAAAGTGCCAACTTTATGGCCTCCCGAGCTGCCTGGGTGCGTACTGCTTCCCGGTCACCAGCAAAGTGGAAACAAATAGTCTCTGCTCCCCTTTCATCGGCATAGCCGATATACACTGTACCTACGGGCGTCCCCCGCTCGTCTCCGGAAGGGCCGGCAAGGCCCGTTACAGATATGGCAATCTCTGCACATAACGCCCGTCTTGCCCCTTCTGCCATCGCTTCCGCCACAGATGCAGATACCGCTCCTTCTCGTTTAAGAAGTTCGGTATCTACCCCTAAAAGGGCGGTTTTTATTTCATTTGTATAGGAAATAATACCGCCTTTATAGAATTTAGAGCTGCCTGACACGGCGGTGATCAGCTGTCCAATCATACCGCCGGTACAGCTTTCAGCGGTGGCAAAGGTCTTATCGCCTAAGGCTTCAAATAACTCACAGATAAGGTGTGTCATTATATTTTACCGTAATCTTTTCCACATTCTCCAGAGCCGCCACGATCAGTGCTTCCCGATCAAGACCCTTTTCTGCTTCAATAACCTGAGAAAGGACAGGCTTTGTCCGGGGGTGCTTGGGGGTAAAGACGGTGCAGCAGTCCTCATAAGGCAAAATGGAGGTGTCCAACGTGCCGATCTTCCGGGCAATGGTTACGATCTCTTCCTTATCCATACCAACAAGGGGCATAAAAATCGGCATATCCACCACAGCGCCGGTAACAGCCATAGCCTGCATGGTCTGGCTGGCCACCTGACCCAAGTTTTCACCGGTAATCAGCGCGCCACAGCCGTCCTGCTGGGCGATTTTCTGAGAAATTTCCATCATAAACCGCCGCATAATGAGGGTAAAGTACTCCTCGGGGCAATTATCCCGAATTGCTTCCTGAATCTCTGTAAAGCTGACTACATTCACAGTCATTCTGCCGCAATAGCGGGTTACCAAACGGGCAAGTTCCATCACCTTATTGCGGGCAAGCTGAGAAGTATAGGGATAGGAGAAGAAATGGATGCACTCCACCTCTACGCCACGCTTTGCCATCATATAAGCCGCCACGGGAGAATCGATACCGCCGGAGAGCAGGCACATCGCCCGACCGCCTACACCCGTAGGCAGACCGCCTGCACCAGGCTCAGCAGGACCGTGGACATAGGCGGCCAGGTCACGAACCTCTACATAGACGATATACTCAGGATGGCGCACATCCACCTTGCAATCGGGGTGGGCGTCCGCAAGACGACCGCCAATCTCCCGAGAAATCTCCATAGAGTTCATAGGGAAGGCTTTATCAGACCGCTTGGACTCCACCTTGAAGGACTTGGCACAATCCAAGTCATCACCCAGGTATGCCTCGGCAGTTTCATAAATGCGGTCGATATTCTTTTCACAGGGGCGGCAACGGCACAGGCTAACCACACCGAAAATGGCGTGGCAGGCTTCCCAAGCGCCGTCCACATCTGCCATATCATCCATAGGCTCTACATAAACGGTGGACTGCATAATATACACATCGAAATTACCATAAGCCTTCATCCGGCGGCGGATATTCTGCCGCAGCTTGTCCTCAAACTGCCGTCTGTTTGCGCCTTTTAATACAATCTCGCCTAATTTCAACAAAAAAATCTCTTTCACAATCAATACCTCTTGTTTATAGTTCTACCGTTCTGTAGCGAACGGCCTCTGCTAAGTGCTCCGGGGTGATATCCCTGCTGCCATCTAAGTCAGCAATGGTTCTCGCCACTTTCAATATCCGGTCATAGCTGCGGGCTGTCAGGCCAAATGTATCAAAGGCCATCTTCATAAGTTCCGCACCGGCATCGTCGATTTGACAATGGAAACGCAGCTCGTTGGGCCCCATCCGGGCGTTACACATACCGCTGCTCTCACCGTAACGGCGATTTTGAATATCCCGGGCCGCATTGACCCGTTCTTTAACTGCAGAAGAGGGCTCTGCCTCTTCCCTGCGGCGCAGATTTTCAAAGTCCACCGCCGGGACTTCTACGATAATATCAATTCTGTCCAGTAACGGACCGGAAATACGGCTTCTGTAATTTTTCACCGCCTGCTCGCTGCAGGTACATTTCCCCGAGGGGTCTCCAAAATAGCCGCATTTACAGGGGTTCATAGCGCAGACCAGCATAAATTCCGCCGGGTAATTATAAGCGCCGGACACCCGGGCAATCGTTACCTGACCATCCTCCAAAGGCTGACGCATCATATCCAGGGTATCTTTCCGAAATTCCGGCAGCTCATCCAAGAATAATACACCCTTATGGGCAAGAGAAATCTCGCCAGGCTTGGGATTTGTTCCGCCACCGACAAGGCCTGCATTGGAAACCGTATGGTGCGGATTTCGGAAAGGGCGCTGACGGATAAGGGGCGCTTTTGGAGAGAGCATACCCATAACGGAATAAATCTGGGTTACATCCAAGGATTCTTTCCAGGTCATATCCGGAAGAATGGAGGGAAGTCTGCGGCTGAGCATACTTTTACCCGAGCCGGGAGGGCCGATAAGCAACATATTGTGACCGCCGGCAGCTGCCACTTCCATTGCCCGTTTTACATTTTCCTGACCTAATACATCCTTAAAATCCAACAACTCTCTTTCTGTCTGCTCAGGTACCCAGATAGGCTCTTCGGTAAGCTCCCGCTCTCCGTTGAGGGCTTCCACAAGCTCCCGAACCGTATTGACAGGCATAATCGCCGGGCCACGGGCCAGCGTTGCTTCCGGTGCATTTTCCGCAGGGACAAAAATGTGGGTAAAGCCCTCCTGTTTTGCGGCAATGGCCATAGGTAGCACACCGGTAATAGGCCGGATCTGCCCATCCAGGCTCACCTCGCCCAAAAAGGCGGTGGTAGATTTAGGTCTGCGGACAGCGCCGCAGGCGCACATAATGCTAAGCAGGATAGGAAGATCGTAGTGGGTTCCGGCTTTTTTAAGACTTGCCGGTGCTAAATTTACAGTAATCCGCCCTGTGGGAAATTTCATTCCGCTGTTTTTAGCAGCAGCGCGAACCCGCTCCCGGGCTTCTTTTACGGCGGCATCCGGCAGACCTACAATATCAAAAGCAGGTAAGCCGTTGGATATATAGCATTCCACCCGGACCGCATTGCCCCGGATACCGGTAACACTCATCGTATGTACACTGCAAATCATCGTGCCATCTCCCATACATAGTCTACTTTATATCATACTCCATTTACCTTAAAAAGACAATTCTTTTTTTCTTTCTATGAAAAATAACAACATATTCCCACTTTTTTCCCCTGTTGGTGGGGATTATTGCTTTACAAACCAGTAAAAAGGTGTTATTATATATGCGCAAAAAATGAATACTTTAGGAGGTATTTTAAAATTGGCTAGAAAATTTAAGACAATGGACGGCAATACCGCTGCCGCTCACGTCAGCTATGCCTTTACCGAAGTAGCTGGCATCTACCCCATCACGCCCTCCAGCCCTATGGCCGACTATGTTGACCAGTGGTCCGCTGCAGGCCGTAAGAACATCTTCGGCAACACCGTTAAGGTTGT
>JAZOVI010000067.1:0-8119 GCA_045658625.1 Faecousia sp. | reverse complement strand
TGGCATATCCAACACCTCAACTGTCAATTGTCAATTGTCAATTCTCCCGTCCCTACATATCCCAAATGCGTACAATTCGTATCCTTCCTATTGACAACCTCTGTCTCCTATGGTACTATTTAGTAAATGTACTAAGAGAAAGAGAGTGTGCCTATGGCTGTCTATAACAAGCACCCCAATACCCGCCAGCGGATCATTCAGGAGGCTGCCCGGATGTTTATAGAGGATGGCTATACCGTCAGTTCTATTAACCAGCTGTCCAAAAACTTAAAGCTCAGCCCCGGCAATGTAACTTTCTATTTTCCCACCAAGGAGCATTTGCTTGAAACATTGGTGGATGAGATGTTTATTTTCCAAAACAGGATGATAGAGGAGGAGACCCAGGAGGGTCTTAGCTCCCTTCTTGCCTACTGCCTGGAGCTGACTTCCATTGCCGCCGTCTGCGAGGAAAGCGAGATTGCCCGGGATTTTTATGCTTCTTCCTATACTTCCGCCCTGACCCTGAGCAGAATCCGGGAAAACGACATGGCAAAGACCCGGGCGGTGTTCCGGGAATTTTGCCCGGATTGGGAAGATACCCAATGGCTGGCAACGGAGAATATCGTCTCCGGCATTGAGTATGCCACCATTATGACCCGGGAGGAAAATACCCCGCTTCCGCTGCAGATCGAAAAGACCCTGGACACCATTTTGTACCTTTACAATGTGCCGGCAGAAACCCGGCAGGCGAAAATCCAAAAGGTACTGGCTATGGACTACCGGGCGCTGGGTCATAAGGTGCTGATTGAGTTCCCAGCCTATGTGGCAAGAATCAATGAGGAGCATATGCAAAACCCCGCCCCCCGGAGAAAAAAGAAAAAGGAATAAATTGTAGGGATAACCCAAAAGCCTCCCCTGTGTAAGGGGAGGTGGGGAGCGAATAGCGACCCGGAGGGGTTGACAATCCCCCAGTCTTATTGCCCCGTTTCGGCAATAAGACAGCCCCCTTTACACAAGGGGGCCTTTTTTATAGGTATTTACTTAATATCCACGCCGCCGAAGATGCATGCGCCTTCGATGTAGACGGTAGGTGCACCGGGACAGGATGGAACGCTGCTGTCCGCGCCGCCGAAAATGCCGGTAACGTTGGTTTTTACATTCACATTCTCCGGCATATAAATGTCGATACCGCCGAAAACTGCAGTAATATTGATCCGGCAATCGGTTTCGATAATTGCCTTTTGCAGGTCGCAGTCAATGCCACCGAAAACGGCGGTCAGGTCTGTGCCGGTAAAGCTTTGCCCGGCATAGTTAATCTCGCTGCCGGAGAACACAGCCGTATTTGCGCCGCCGCTGCCAATGTGGATTTCTACCTCCACCGGGGCGGATTTCTTTTTGCCGAAAAGACCGGAAATGACCATTTTCAGGCCTACGCAGACCACCACAATGGGCAAAAACAGCTTCCAAATCATATCGAAAGCTAAAATATCCCGGGCGCACAGCAGCAAAAATACGCCAAAGGCAATGCCCAAAAGGTTACCGAATTTACCCTTCTCCGTAAACAGTCCCACGGTGCAGGGAATGATGATGAAGAGGGTCCACCAGCCGGTAAAGAAAATGTCAATGTTCGTAATGCCTAAGGCATTCAGGGCGAAAATGCCGCCGCCTACAACCAGCGCAATGCCCCAGAGGATAGAGGTTGATTTTTTCATAAATAATCTCCTTTCTCGCTTATGCTACCCCGTCAAAAGGACGGAGAACGCCATATTTATCATAGCGGGTGTCCAAAGACTCCGCAATGAACACAAGATGGATGTCCGGTGTTTCCAGCCCGGTCTGTCCGGCAACGGCTTCGCAATCTGCGCCGCTGACCTTTTCCATATAGAGCCGAGTTCTGCCCTCAGGGAGGGGGAAGCCGGGATTGCCCATAAAGGAAACGGCAAACACATCGGTAGAGCAGGCCAGCACCAAGGTTTTTGCCGCAGAAGCGATGGCTTCTGCTCTGTCGCCGGTGAAGAGGATGTTCTCCGTCTCCGGGAGGCAGAATTCTGAAAAGACAGCTTCGTCAAAGCCAAGACTTTTCAGCTCCGAGAGAATTTGGGCAAGATAGGTGATCGTGCCCTGATGGGCGGGGTTGAGCCAGTAACAGCCCAATTCGTCCATCCACAGGTAGCCGCCGGATATATGGTGCAGACCGGAGGGCACATTGTTAAGACCGAAATAGTAATCCCGGAAGGCAGGCAGCCGGGCGATTAGGTAAACACCTTGATTGTTCAGGGCATCTATCAGCTCGCCAACTTTTTGGGTGTTTATGAGATTGCTCCGCTGGGTGCTGACGGCGGAATCATAGAAAAACCGACCCCGGAAGCTTTTTACCTCCAGCATCACCGGCGTACCGGCGGGGAGCTTTTTCACCTTCTCAATGAGCATATCAATTTTGGCTTCCGAGTCTCCCTGGGGGTCTCGAGAGCCGGAAAGGGCGGAAATGTCCGCTTCCGTAATGTAGAAGCCGGATAGCTGCTGCAGCTGACCGGTTACCTCCACATCGTCATCGCCGTAATGGATGGAGACGGTGGGGCGTGGCTTGGTGGGGGTGGCAAGAGAGCCGGAAAGGGGCTTCTCCCGGTCAAAATCCAGGTATACACCGTCTTTGGTGTAGACCAAGAACCGATCCAGCCACAAAAGCCAGCACATCAGCACAAAAACAGCCACCAGCAAAAGGGCAAGCAGCACAGTAAAAAGCCGCTTCAGCACCCGCCGGGTGCGGTAGGGAATGGTCATAATGTTCTCCTTGTTGTGGGATGGTCAATAGGCTCCCCTGTGTAAGGGGAGCTGTCAGCCGAGCAGGCTGACTGAGGGGTTGCTTTACATTGTAAAAATCACGAACAATGTGCGTGATTACGACATTTCCTAACAATCCCTCCGGGCAAAATCGTAGATTTTGCCCACCTCCCTTTACACAAGGGAGGCTTTGGCGGATTATCTCAGTTTTGCGCAGACGCAGCGCCAGTCTTCTTTTTGGCGAATCCCAGTAATTTCCAGCCCGGCGCTTTCCAAAGCGGTGATGACATCTGTAAGCCGGGTGTCCAAAATGCCGGAGCAGATGAGGGTACTGTCGGCGCTTAAAAATTGGGGCAGGGTGGGGGCAAGACCGCAAATGACATCTGCCACAATATTCACAAGCACCAAATCATAATGCTCCCCGGACAGCCGGGACATTAGCTTTTTATCCGCAGTAACGTTGCCGGTCAGGGCAGTAAATTCCGGGGAAGAAAAGGCGTTATAGGCGGCATTTTCCCGGGCGATACTTTCTGCTTTGGGGTCAATGTCCACGCCGATGGCGCTCTTTGCGCCCAAACGCAAGGCGGCAATGGAGAGGATTCCGCTGCCACTGCCCAAATCCAGGCAGGAAAAGCCGGGCTTTACCGTCTCTTCCATAGCCTCCATCACCATTTGGGTGGAGGGGTGCGCCCCTGTGCCGAAGGTAAGACCCGGGTCTAAGATGACGCTCAGGCGGTCTGTCTCATTTTCCAGCCAGTAGGGGAGAACGATGAGTTTTTCACCGATGGGCTGAGGGGGGTAATTGTCTTTCCAACTCTCCTCCCAGTTGGTTTCGGCAAGGGTATTTACGGTCATAGGCAGCGCCGCCGGGTCGCCCTTGCGGAGGGCGTCTACCAGTTTTTCCAATCGGGAAAGACCTTCCGTATCCGTATCTTCTAAGTAGAGTTTAATATGGGAAAGTCCCTGTAATTTCTCTTGCAGGCTTTCGTCTATGTAATCCCAGTAGGCTTTATTTTCGTCCAGGAAGGTCTCAAATTCCTGCTGATCTTCAATGAGCAGTTCTGCAAAGCCACCGCGCGTCAAAGCAGCCGCCACATCTTCAATTTCCGAAGGGCTTGTGGATATGGTAATTTCAAGGTAGGTCATAGGGATGCTCCTTTGTAGTTGACAATGGACAATGGACAGTTGACAATGAATGTGTCAGCTACGCTGATATATCAAATTCGTCGGCAACGCCGACACCATAATTGTCAATTATCAATTGTCAATTGGTGGCGGTACGCCACATGCCCATTGTACCGCATTCTGCGAAAAATAACAACCGGATTTTTTCTGTTCCCTCTATCTATTTCCGGAAAAATGGTATATAATGATAAAACACGAGAAAAAAGGAGTCGGAAAATGATCGAAGAAATTACTCTGGGCGCAGGAGTTACGCTCCGTTGCTTCCGGGATGATCGGTTTAAGCAGGGGTGTTTAAGCATCCAGTTTGTGCGCCCGATGCATAAAGAAGAAGCGGCGCCCAACGCCTTGCTTCCGGCAGTACTGCTCCGGGGTACGGAAAATTGCCCGGATATTCGGAGCATCACCCTCCGGCTGGACGATTTATACGGCGCATCCATCGGCCCGCTTGTGCGCCGTGCCGGCGATTACCAGACCAGCGGCTTGTTCTGCGGTTTCATTGACGATAAATACGCCTTAGATGGCGATGAAGTGTTTGCCCCCATGGTAGATTTCCTCCGGGAAATTCTCTTTTCCCCCCGTTTGGAAAATGGCATTTTCCCGGAAACGGTGGTGGAGAGCGAAAAGAAAAATCTCATTGCTACCATCGAGTCCCGGATGAACGATAAGCGTTCCTATGCCTTTGATAAGCTGATTTTCCATATGTGCGGGGAGGATAGCTTTGGCATCCCCCGGCTGGGTAAAAAAGAGGATGTGGCAGCCATTACGGCGGAAAGCCTTACCCGCCATTATGAGAATTTGCTGAAAACTGCCCGGGTAGAGCTGTTTTATGTGGGCAGCCAAGCCCCCGAGACGGTAGCGGAGAAGCTGAAAGCCTTATTTGGCAACAGCCCTCGGGATATAGAGAAATTACCTCCCCAGACCGCTTTTTCCGAAGAAATGGGCGGAAGCCACCAGGAAAAAATGGAGGTCTCCCAAGGAAAACTGGCCATGGGCTTTGTTACGCCCATTACTTTGCGTACCCCCCAGTTTGCTGCGATGCAGCTGTGTAACGGCGTTTTCGGCGGCGGTATGACCGGCAAGCTCTTTACCAAAATCCGGGAGGAAATGTCCCTTTGTTACGACATCGGCTCTTCTTACTATAGCAGTAAAGGTATTGTGGTTGTCTCTGCAGGTATTGACTTTGGTATGCGGGATGTGGTAGAAAAACAGGTGCAGGCACAGCTTTCTGCCATCTGTAATGGCGAAATTTCCGAAGCAGAAATGGAAAGCGCAAGGCAGATGCTACTGTCTTCCCTGCAAAGTGTCCACGATACCCCCGGCAATATTGAAGGCTATTACGCCGTCCAAAGCTTAACAGGTATGCCCCTTACCCGGGAAGAATATATGCAGGCGCTCCTTGCTTGTACCCGGGAGGATGTGGCGAATGCGGCAAAGACCCTGAAAAAGCACACCGTATTTTTCCTCAAGGGGGTGGCAGAATGATTCAGAAAACCTACCCTCGTTTGGGCGAGACCGTCTTTTGGGAGACCTTAGAAAATGGTCTTAGGGTCTGCGTTGTGCCCCGGCCGGGCTTTTCCAAAAAGCTGTGCTATTTCGTTACGGATTACGGCGCGATCCATACCCATTTTATGCTGGATGGGGAAAAGGTGGAAGCCCCTGCGGGCATTGCCCACTATTTGGAGCATAAAATGTTCGATATGCCCGGCGGGGAGATTTCCGGCAAATTTGCGGAAATCGGCGCAGATGTGAACGCCTTTACCAGCTACGATATGACCGCCTACTATTTCACCTGCACCGGGGAGTTCGACAAGGCGCTGGGTCTTTTGCTGGATTTTGTATCTACTCCCTATTTTACAGAAGAAAGCGTGAATAAGGAGCAGGGGATTATCGGGCAGGAAATTGAAATGAATGCGGACAGCCCGGATACGGCCATCTTTGAAAACCTCATGGGCTGTATGTATAAAAATCACCCCATTTCCGTGCCGATTTTAGGCACACGGGAGTCTATCGCCAAAATCACCCCGGAAATTCTCACCAAATGCCATCGGGCGTTTTACGCTCCCAATAATATGCTCCTTTGCGTTATCGGCGATGTAGACCCGGAGGCGGTCTGCAACCTCGCCCGGGCGCACCTGCCGGCAGAGAAGACAGAAAAAGCCCCCCGGGTGGATACCTGGGAGGAAGAAACCAAGGTAGAAAAGCACCTGACCGAAACCCATATGGAGGTGGCAATGCCCATCTTCCAAATCGGCTTCAAATGCCCCGACCCCGGCAAGGGAGAGGAAGCGGTGCGGACGGAATTTGTGGCAGATTTGGCTGCCGAAGCCCTGTTTGGCGAGTCCTCTGACTTGTACCAGCGGCTGTACGAGGAGGGGATTATCGACTCCTCTTTCGGTGGCGGTTTTGAGACCGTTTCCGGTATGGGAATGCTCACCGTCTCCGGCGACAGCGATTACCCGGAAAAAGTCAAGGATGCCCTGATTTTGGAGGCAGAAAAGCTCTGCCGGGAGGGAATTTCGGAGCAGCGGCTTCTGCGGATGAAGCGCAGCGCAATGGGTCGCAGAATTCGGGCGCTGGATAGCTTCAATTCCCTGATTTTCCGGATTACCGCCTACTATTTTACCGACTTTGACTATTTTGAGTTCCCTGCAATCTATGAAAAAATCACTCCCCAGGAGCTGACAGATTTTCTTAGTTCCGCCCTCCGGGAAGAAAACTGCGCCCTCAGCGTGATTTATCCTATTAACAAGGAGGAATTGTAATGCAATACACAGAAATTTCTTTCCCCGGTCTTGGCATTGAAATCAACCCCGGCAGAGCCTTGGATCTGGGCTTTATGCAGATCAACTACTACGGTCTGATTATCGCCATAGGCCTTGCCCTTGCGGCAATTTACGGCCTGCGCCGCTGCAATCAGTTCGGCTTCAAGCAGGACGATGTAATTGACGGCGCGCTGATGATTATCCCCTTTGCGGTAATCTGCACCCGGCTGTACTACTGCGCTTTCCAATGGGAGCATTATAAGGACAATCCCATCTCTGTCCTCTACATTTGGGAGGGTGGACTTGCCATCTATGGCGGTGTCATCGGTGCGGTCATCGGTATTATTGCCTATTGCTTGTTTAAGAAAATCAGCGTGCTGGCGGCCTTTGATATGGTAGGCGTCAGCTTCCTCATCGGTCAGTCAATCGGCCGCTGGGGCAACTTCTTCAACCGGGAAGCCTTCGGCAGCGCTACCGACAGCTTCCTGCGGATGGGTCTTTTCAATACCCATACCCAGTCCTGGGAATATCATCACCCTACCTTCCTCTATGAGTCCCTGTGGAATGCTGTGGGCTTGGTGCTGCTGCACTTTGCCTCCAAGAAACGGCAGTATGACGGGCAGATCGCCTTGGGCTATGTGGCCTGGTACGGTTTGGGCAGAGCATTCATTGAGGGCCTGCGGACAGACAGCCTTTACTGGGGGCAGTTCCGGGTCAGCCAGGTGCTGGCGCTGGTAAGCTTTATTCTTGCTTCGGGCATTCTTATTTTCCAGGCATTCCGCAAGCACGATAAGGCGAAGCTCTATGTAAACCGCGTTGAAAAGAATTGAAAATTGACAGTTGATAATTGACAATTACCAAATTCCGTTGTCATTGCGAGGGAGCGATGCGACCGCTGCCTGTGGCAGATAAAGGGAGCAGAGCGAGTGGCCGCCGTCGATAAAATCGAGGATTGGTGTAAGCCCGATGATTTTATCGGGCACCGCAACAGTGCCCGTGGCAACTAATTGCGGTATGATTGCCCCCGGCAATCATTAAGATTTTGATTCGCTGCGCGGCGCACCACTCCTGGTACAAGCTATCAATAGCCACTTGATCCCTACTGTACAAATGAACGATTAACCAAAAAAGCCACCCAAAAGGGTGGCTTTTTTAGTGGATAATTGACAATTCTGCTTAAGCTTTTCTTTCAAGAGCCTTCGCCTGTTTTTGCTCTCTGAGAATTTTGTAGATTTCCTCGGTGGCAAGCTTTGCCTTCACAACCACCTCTCTTTGCTCCGTGGGGAATGCATAATAAAGGGCGCGGTTGGTGCTGATACCAATCACATCATCGATTTGATAGAAATAAGGAATTGCCTCGCAGGTGTATGCGGTGTCCGGGCTTTGGCAGATGTCAAGTTTGCCATCGCATC
>JAZOVI010000066.1:0-8383 GCA_045658625.1 Faecousia sp. | reverse complement strand
GTTACGCCGGATACAACCCGGTCCAGATATGCCTTCTGCGCCTTGCTGGGATAATCAGTATAAAGCTCGCTGTCCGCAGAAAGGGCATTATAATAGGTTTTATCCAGACGGGAACGGATTACATCCTCTGCAGGCTCTCCGGTAAATTCCTGGGCATAGATCAAATGCACAGCCAGTTCTCTGGCGTCGCCTCTTGTCATATGCTACCTCACTGACGGACAATCCCGCAGACGTTCATATTGATTGCAGCGATCTGGACATTTGCCATAGATACCAGGGCGTTACGAACTGCTTCCTGAGCAGCTGCTGCCACGGTAACTACATTCTGACCGTAGGCAATGATGATATTGCAATCAACAGACAGGGTGTTCTCCTCAATAACAATCTTCATGCCCTTGCCCCAGTTCTTCTTGCCGATAATTTCAGCAATATCTGCGCCGGGCTTGGCGCTCAGGCCAATCACACCGTCTACCTCGGAAATTGCCTGAGCAACGATAGTGCCAAGGACATCTTCGGAAATCATAACATTGCCGTTATCCTGATTTTGTACAATATACTGTTTGGTCTCTGCCATAAGAGATTCCTCCTGAATGTTTAAGTGTTTTCCTGTTTTTGTTATTTTATCACCTTTCTGCAGAAATTACAACTGTTTTCTTTCAAAAGAAAATCCCGCAACCCATTTATGTTGCGGGATTATGTTTTATGGGACTTCCACCACGTGGATATCCTGCATGGTAAAGGAAGATTGGGACAGGATAATATCCGCAATCACAGCTACATCTGCCTGCTTCATTCCACCCTCCGGGGATGCAACCGCAACGGAGATACCGTTTTCACTGATATAGGCAACGCAATCGGCGTACCCCTTGGCAATCACAAGGCTTTCAATTTGCGCTTCGCACAGAGCCGTCTGTACGATTTGTTCCAGTTGTTCATTTGTCTGCGCTGCTTCTACATCGCTGCCGTAGGCCATCGCTTCCTGAAGTAAACTCACAGCGCTGTCTCTTGCCTGCTGACGGGAAAGACGGACAGCGGCAAAGTAGCTGCTTTGCGTATTGTCCGTATCGCCATCACCCATCACAAGGTCGGAGTTCAGCAGTTTGTCTTCATCTAAAGTATCGGTCAGGTCTGCAACCGTCTTATCCTCACCAAAGAGCCAATTTACATAGATACCGCCGCATACTGCCAGCAGCACCGCGCCTGCAATTAAATTTTTCTTCCAAATTTTCATAAAAACCCTCCTATTTCATTCTGACAATGGTGATCCGGTCTGTCCTTAGTCCGGTTAGGCTGGCTACCGCCTCTGTAATAGCAAGCCGAACCATCGGATCGTCCGCCCCCTGACAAACGATCAGCGCCCCTTGATACCGGGGCGGAATTACTTGCGTAATCAGGCCATTCTCTGCCCTATTTTCATCTGTAACCGTTACTGTATCCTTTTGGCTGGAGCTGTTGTCGCCGCTGTGGGAACTATTTTCATCGGTCTTATAGATCGTTTCCGGGCCTGCCGCTTCCGTGAGCATAACCTGCACCCGCCCGGCGCCGCGGATTTGACTAAGGGCATCTGTCAGCCTTTCTTCCATCGTTTTTTCTGTTGACACAGTAATTTGCTCCGTCTTTATTTTATCCTTATTTGTGCCGCTGGGCAGCAGCATAAGCAGAATACCGGCAATCACAATGATAAAAACATACTTATACTTTTTAACTAAATCAGCAATGCGCTCTAATATCTGTTTTCCGTCCACGTCTGTGCCTCCTCCGGTATCCCAAACTGCTCTTCTAAGTAACTTTTAAGCACCTTCTTCACATATGGAGATACCGCCCCCTTTACGGTAATTTGAATCGGTGTGGGCGGCGTATTTTCTGATACTGTAACCAAAACTGAAATATCTGCGCCCAAACTAACCGCTTTGTCTAAGATATATGCCTCCGCTTCCTTCTTTATGAATGCTCTTTGCTCCTGCAATGCAGTAAGCTCGCCTTCCTTTACCACCGACTGGGCATCCTCCATAAAACCGGAGAAATAGTCGCCGTAAACAGAAAAATCCAGCTTCCGCAAAGGGCTAATGAGCACAAAAGCCATAAATATCCCACAGAGGGCAGAAATCAAGGCTGTAGTGCCTCCTTTTTTCTTGAATAGCATCCGGATACTACCGCAAATCACTGACGCTGCCACCACAGAAATGATATATGTACGGATATCCTCCATTATGCAACCCCTTTCATAAAACAAACAATGCTGATAAGCAGCATAACGCACACAGCTCCCGTCATAGCCAGGAGATACCCCATTGCCACAGAAAAATCTTTGATAAGTCCTGTTCCGTTCTTGCCGCCAATCACCGCGCTGACAGCGGCTGTAGCCTTGAGAAGTATATACTGCACACCGATCTGCAGGAACGGTCCGATCGCAACAGCGGCAACCGATAAAAGTCCATAAATCCCAGCGGCATTTTTCATAAGACCGGCGCTGACAAGAATGGACTCGGACGCTTCAGAAATAATACTGCCCACCATAGGAACAACACTGGAAATTGCGATTTTAGCCGCCTTAATTGCCGCCGCATCGGCTGTGCCGCTGACCACGCCGGTAATACTGATATAGCCGGTAAATACATAGAGAATGATCTTTAATGTCCAGGAGCTTATCCATTTGACGAAGGCTTTCAGTTCTTTCAGGGCTTCATTGTCAAAGGCCGCATTTGCAACAGACAGGGCAATATAAACATAAACAAGAGGAATCAGCAAGCCCGTTACCGCCGAGGTCAGGACCGTGTCAAACAGCAGCGTTCCCCCGTATATTCCTGCGGCACTGGATACGCCTCCTTGGGCAGCAAGGGAAGCCGCCATTACCGGAAGCAGCAGTTTCCCGTAATTACTGATTTGGTTGATTACCTCTCTGCTCATATGGAAGAATGTATCCGTCTGCTGCAGCAAAAGGCAGCCGATCATAAGAGCGCCTACCAGCCGGATTACTTGGGTTTGGCTGTCCGATAGTCCATCTACAAGGGTTATAAGAATTGTAACGGCAATTAAGGATAAGCAAACTCCGCAAGCGGCACGAAAGCTGGGCTGGAGTGCGCCCAAGGCTGTACGGATGATGTACCACAGCCCTTCCCCAAATGTTTCGTACTGTTCCGGCATAACCTCCTCGCCGGCTTGGGGCACTGATGGGGCGGTGAATTCCATGGCGGAGACCGGAACAGCCAAAAACGAAATCAAAATGATAAAAATCAGTAGTTTTCTCATATACCTTCCAATAAGTTTCGGATGAGGGATAATATTTCCGTATAAAGGGGCAGTGAAATCCAAAGGATTACTGCAGAAGTAAGGATCTGCACAGCCCGTCCCAAAGTAGCCTGTCCTCCGTCAGCGCAAATAAGACCGGCAATCTCCCCCATAAGTCCCACACCAACGGCTTTTAAGAGTATATTCAGTAGATGATTGTCCAGCCCGATCAGGTTTTGAAGCTGGGCAAAAAAGTCCAGTACCGAGGAGAGATAAGAAAAGCCGGCGGCTACTGCCATTACACAAACCATAAGAGCAAGAAGGACTGTGATTTCCTTCCCCTTGTTTCCCAATGCCAAACAAAGCATCAGGGCAATCAGCACACCGGCTATGGCTTTTACATACAAATCCATCAGAAATGAAACAGTGTTTTGACAAGGTCAAATAATTCGGCAATCTCCTGGGCTACCATCATCAGCACCACCACCAGCCCCGCAAGGGTTGTCATTGTTGCCTGCTCGTCCCGACCGGAACGGGCAAGTACCTGGTTGAGAACCGAAACTATGATGCCAATGGCGGCAATCTTAAAAATTAAATCAATATCCATATCAAATCAGCAAAATCGCAATGGCAATCCCTGCGCAAATCCCAAGTGTTCGATAGCTGCGAAGTCGCTCCGCGCGGTCTCTTGACAGCCGCTTCATATTCTCATTGCAGGCTTCACGAACCAGCGCGATACCGGAAAGCTGCCCAGAAACATCGAATTTTCCAAGGCTTTTCCCAAGCATTCGGAGCATTTTGCCTGTTAAGGGAGGAATTGATGGGGTTTGTTCCAAAGCTGCACGCATACAAGCCTCTGCATTTGGGGCAATTTGACCTGCCAGTTCTCGATCCAGCACAGAAAAGAGCTGCCATAGTGTTCCGCTGGTATGTTCCGCAGCTCGGGCAACCAACTCGGACAGTGGAGATAGTCTGTACTTAAGTTCTGCTGCCATAAATTCTAATGCGCCGTACAGTTCCCGCAAATATTTCTCTTCCCGCTTACATCCGGCAGCCACCATAAAGCCAAAGCCGCTGCAACCGACAATAATCAAAATCGCGCCTATCCATTTATAGTTCATACGGGTATCCTTTCTTCCCGCCAGGTTTTATCCGCCCGCATCACAAGCACAGTAGAAAAAACACGGCTGTCGATTAGTGGTTTGTAAATCGTTCGTTTCGTAAATTCCCGGACGCTTCCGGCGTGGGCGGTGGCAATCAGGTCCACACCGCACCATAGAGCTTTCAGCAGTCCCTCGCAGTCCTCCTGGGCGGTAATTTCGTCCACCGCAATGGTGGTAGGCCCCATTGTCCGCAGCAGCAGGTCAATCCCCTTTCCTTTAGGGCAGCCGGAGAGAACATCCGTCCGACAGCCGGGAGGAAAACAGGATTTTCCCTGAAAGGTAGGAAAAAGCTCTCTGCGCTCGTCCACAACGGCTACGCTCCCCTGCCCGCCTTCAGAGCGGGTACGGATGATGTCCCGAAGTAAGGTTGTCTTGCCACTGCCGGGTCTGCCGAGAATCAACAGCGAGCCGGTTGCCGGCGCACCTTTTCCGATACCGGGAAAGTCCCTTGCTACACGAATACACAGAGATGTAACGCACCTTACATCGGTCATTACGCCGTCTCGCACCACGACGTCGCCGCATAGCCCTACCCGATGCCCACCTTGGGCGGTTATGTAACCGTCAGCTGCCGTAGCAGCGGTCCAGGGGGAATAGCGACAGGCTGCATTTACCACATACTGCAGTATTTCGCTTGTTACCCGTTCCTGCAGGCGTATTGTGCCGCCTATGCAGATAAGTTCCGCGCTACAATCCCTCCGCAGCCGCAGTTCCTGCAGTTTATCGCGTCCCAGCCTGTCCACATCCTGCCGCATCGGCGGCGGCAGGAGATTTAGCAGCGCCTGCCAAGCACAATTCATTTGCATCACTCCCAGTTAAGATTATGTGTACCAAGCTGTGATATGCATAAAAAGAGCCGACAGCAAAAGCTGTCGGCTCGGAAAAGAAATATTAAGACTTTTTGATTACGCGCAAGATTCGCTGACCTGCAGGGCTAAACAAAAGGTTAATGCCAAGCTCCGGCAGGAAGTTAATCACAATCAGTCCGGACAGGACATAACCAACCACATTGCCGCCCTCTGCCCAAACACTAAGTACGTCCATAAACCACAGGAACATACCGGCAAGGAATACACCGGTGTTGACAACGGGACAGACAATAGCTGCGCAGACCATTGCCAGGTAGCCGTTTACCTTATGCAGGAGCTTATAAACAGCGCCGGCGGCTAAACCGCAGAGGATTCCCTTAGCCATTACAACCAGGAAACACAAAATAGGACTTGCTTGGAACACCATATGTCCGCCGCCGTCCATACCGTTGACGCAGAAGATATAGGTTAGTATACCGAATGCGCCGCCAAGTACACCACCGGCTGCCACGCCATAGGTTGCCGCACCCAACACAATGGGAATCAGCACCAGGGACAGGGATACCGGTCCGATTTTGATGGGAAAAACCGCTGCCAGGAACTGAAGTACTACCATCACGGCAATCAGCAGCGATACGCCCACCATCTTTTGGATTTTTTGATTCTTCATAAATTTTCCTCCTTGCTGTCGCTCCGGAAAAGCCGGATGCGATGCTTTTTTATATCCAGCCCAATAGGCTAAATAACAGATTACATTAAGGAATCGTCCTCAAATTCCTCGTCGATTTCCTCCAGGTCGTCGATAGCCATTTGGGCCGTACCGCCGGAGCGCATAGCTTCCCATTGCTCCTTGGTAACCAGGATAGTACGGGGTTTACTGCCCATAAAGGGACCGACGATGCCACGCTCTTCCATCTCATCCACGATCCGGGCGGCGCGGGCATAACCCAGCTTCAGTCTCCGCTGGAGCATAGATACAGATGCCTGACCTGTCTCCAAAATCACATCCACAGCGGCTGGGAGCATCTCGTCCCCTTCCATTTCGTCTGCGTTAGGCTCAGGCTCTGCAGCGGTTGCAGCGGATTTGCTGTTACCGGTCTGGGCGGCTTTCTTTTCGATTTCCTCCATAACCTCTTGGTCATAGCTGGTATTGAAGTTGGACTTTACATAGGTAGCAACCGCCTCAACCTCCGGATCGCTGACGAAGCAGCCCTGGACACGACGAGGCTTTCCGCTGCCGATGGGGGCATACAGCATATCGCCACGACCAACCAGCTTCTCCGCGCCCTGGGTATCCAGGATGATGCGGGATTCCATAGCGGAAGCAACCGCAAAAGCGATACGAGAAGGAATGTTTGCCTTCATAAGGCCGGTAATAACATCAGCAGAAGGACGCTGGGTAGCAATTACCAGGTGGATGCCGGCTGCACGGCCCATCTGGGCGATACGGCAGATGGATTCTTCCACCTCTTTGGCGGCTACCAGCATCAGGTCAGCCAGCTCGTCGATGATAACGACCACCTGGGGCAGCTTGGAAGCGCCGGTCTCCTGACCTTCTACAATGCTGTTGTAGGATTCCAGGTCGCGGACACCAACATCGCTCATTGCCTTATAACGGCGCATCATTTCCGTAACTGCCCATTGGAGTGAGCCAGCCGCCTTTTTGGGGTCGGTAACCACAGGAATCAGCAGATGGGGAATGCCGTTATAGATGCCAAGTTCGACCATTTTAGGGTCGATCATAATGAGTTTCACATCCTCAGGGCTTGCCTTATAGAGGATGGAAATAATGATAGAGTTCATACACACCGACTTACCGGAGCCGGTGGTACCTGCAATCAGCATATGAGGAAGCTTTGCGATATTGCCAACAATAGCAGTACCGCCAATGTCCTTACCAACGGCAAAAGAGGATTTACTCTTAGATGTGGCAAAATTATTGGACTCAATGACCTCACGCAGAGATACGGTATTGACCGAGCGGTAAGGCACTTCGATGCCCACCACGGAGATCTTGCCGGGAACGGCCGCGATACGGACACCGCTGGCACCTAAACTCAGGGCAATATCGTCCGCTGCAGTCGTGATTTTGTTAAGACGAACACCCTTTTCCAGTTCTACCTCATAACGGGTAACGCTGGGTCCACGGGTAACATTGATAATATGGGCTTCAATCTTGAAGCTTGCCAGGGTTTCATTGAGACGGCGGGTATTCTCCCGCATTTCGCTCATACCGTCCCCTGCGGTATCGGCTGCATTTTTCAGCAAGTCAATGGGCGGGAAAGAATAAACAGGCTTTGCTTCAACCTCAGCTTGGGCGATCTCCTCTGCCACTTCTGCGGCAGAATCTGCAGCCTCTTGAGCCGTTACTTTTTCTTTTGCCGCCTTTTCCTTAGGCTGCTTTACTTTTACGGGGGTAACCTTGACAGGTGCAGGCTCGTCATCTACATCCACATCAAAGTCCAGCAGCGGCATACGGGAAACGGGATCAATTCGCATTTCTTCTCCGTAGTTGGCGGCCGCTACAGGGCTTTCCACGTCATTTTCGATTTGCCGCATAATTTCGCTTGCCCGGCTTCTATGTTCTTTCTTGGGAGCAACGGGAGCTTCTACAGGAATATATTCTTCTTCATATTCCTCTTGTTCTTCCGCTGCCTGCTGGGCGGCAAGGCGACGGTTATGCTTGTGCTCAATCCGCTTGTTGGCAATGTGATTGACAACAATGGCGGCAGGCTCTGCCCTTTCTTCCACGTCCTCCTGCTCGTCTCTGGGACGGTTACGAATAGCGCGGATAATGCTGGGAATGGTGATCTGCATACCGGCAAGGAGGGTAAGCAGCGCAGCGGGGATTAAAAATACCAATGTGGCCTTTCCGCAAAGCAGCGCAATCAGCTGGGCGAAAATGCCACAGAGGATACCACCAGAGAAGCCGGAAATGCCGTCATTATAGAGTTTAGAGAAGCCGGCAAAAGTATAATTTTGCTCCACAGTCCCGGAAAGGATATGGCCGATGCTGCCGCAAATCAGAACGAAAACGATGAGGCAGACGGTACGCATACGCACAGGACGGTTCTTGGAAAATGCGTGAATGGTGAACAGGTACAATGTGGTAGGAATGGCGGCAAAAAAGCCAACCTTACCGATAAGACCAAGCAGCATACTTTCAAGCCACACAAAGAACAC
>JAZOVI010000065.1:0-2559 GCA_045658625.1 Faecousia sp. | reverse complement strand
GATGTAAGCCCTCCACGATGTGGCGGATATTGAAGCGGAACAAATCGGCGTAGTTCTGGTTTGCGGGGTAGATTCCATCCAGAGCGAGCGGTCTTGTTGTAGCACCCACCTGCGTTGCTATAGTCTGCAAAGTCCTCGGCGACTCATTGACTCCATAGAACAGGCAGCGCACGGATTGTTTACGGAGACTGGATAATACCCGGGCCAGAGATGCTGTATCCCCTTCGCTTTCCTGGGCGATGCCTTGTACCGGTACCGGGGTAAATCCAAAATCCTTGCAGAAGTGACACATGGCTGCATGAGATGTGACCAGAACTCTTTGTTCATGTGGAATTCTGGCAATAACCAGGCGGGCTTCGCGCGCGAGCGTGTCCATCAACTTCGCGTATTGGCGTTGTCCTGCAGTAAATGCGGCTTCCTGTTCAGGGAGAATCTTTTCAAATGCTGCCTTTAACGAGCGCGATGCTCGTTTCATGGCGTTGGGGCTGTTCCACCAGTGAGGATCTGCAATTTGCGTGCCGGGCAGGTAGACATCAGGAATTGCATTGCCAAGCTCCACAATGGTTGTGCGAGCCGGTAGGGAGTCTCTCAGATCTTCCAGGTAGGGTTCAACGCCTTTGCCACAAGCCAGCACCAAGGCGGCACCCGCAGCTGCCGCTGCGTCTGCTGCTGTCGGTTCGAATGCATGCAATTCTCCATTCGCCGGAAACAGGTCTACCACTTCTATGGCATCTCCTCCGACCTGGCGGGCCATATCACTCAACAGGGGGTGCAGACTGGCTACTCTCACTGCGCCTTGCGTGACCATGGCGCACAGCATCAGCACTACGCATATCCCGCAGAATACTCTTCTCATGGCCTGATTGTATGACCTTCAAATCAGGGTGTCAATGCAGCATTCGGACATAATTCCATTCTTTTTTGTCGGATTTAGAGTGTTTCTGTTGGTAAGGGAAGTAAAAGTCCCCATACCGCATTCGTTAAATATCAGTACTGCTGACGGCCAGGGCAAACGCATTTGAGTAGTGTCATACAAGATGTCGATATAAGCTCCCGGAAATTCGCTTTAAATTTACATTGAGCGGATTATCGTAAAAATCTAGTTTTCTTGAGGTTATAGAGCATTTGTGTTATAATGGACAAATGCATAGACTTATTGGCGAATTAGAGGCTGTCGAAGACCCTCGCACCGGAAATGCGAAGAAGCATAAGCTTGGAGATATCCTTTTCATTGCAATAGCAGCGGGAGTTGCCGATGCTGATACCTGGAATCAAATCGAGGATTATGCCGTGGAGCATGAAGACTTTTTCAGGCAATATCTGGAACTGCCCGCTGGCATTCCGTCTCACGATACATTCAACCGCGTCTTTGCTATCATGGATCCGGTTGTGTTGGAAAAGAATTACCAGAATTGGATTCGGCAGTTTGTAAAAATAAAGGAAGGCTCAATTATAAGCATTGATGGTAAAACTATTCGAGGAGCAGGAACAAAGGATGATGAAGGGTATGCGCACATGTTGAGTGCCTGTCTGAGTGATGAAGGTATATCGTTGGGACAGCTTAACGTTGATAAGAAGACAAATGAAATCTCCGTTATTCCACAATTGCTTGATATGCTGGATATCAAAGGGTGTATCGTCACAGCTGATGCCATGGGGTGTCAAAAGGAAGTTGTCAGAAAGATAGTAAAAGAGAAAAAGGCATCCTATGTATTAGCTGTAAAAGATAACCAGAGAAATTTACACGAGCAGATACTGGAGACTGCGAAAATGGTGCGTCCCAGCAACATTTTTACAGAAGTGGACGCAGGGCATGGGCGAGTGGAGGAACGAGTATATCGAATATACCGGGATTTGAGTTTTATCACCGGGGTATGGAATTGGGAGAAACTGGCCGCTCTGGTAGTAGTGGAAAGCTCACGTTACAACAAAAAGAAGCAGACAGAAAGTGTAGATAAACGCTGCTACATAACGAATTTACCAAAAGGGAGTAGCGCAACCATAGCTCATGCGATTCGTAATCATTGGCAGGTTGAAAGCATGCATTGGGTACTTGATGTAGTATTCGGTGAAGATGCCTGTCGAAAGAGAGTGTACAATGCTGCAGAAAATTACTCCCGAATGATGAAGGTGGTATTGAGCTTACTACGCCACCATAAGAAAAAGACAGGAGGAACAAAATCGCTGGCGAGAATGAGAAAACAGGCCGCTTGGAATACCAGCGTGCTGGAGGAAATCCTCTTCAGTGCTTTGGAGCCAAAAAACGGAGCGGAAGAGAGTCAATAAGATAACACGACATCGAAATGCGTTTGCCCTGTAACTTGTTATTTATCACTTGACGTGATATGGGGCTGGGTGGTAGAATTGAGCCATGAGTATTAAGTTCAGTTGGGAATTACGCCCATTGGACGGAAGTGTTGACTTTGGAGAGGAACTGAATGCGCAGCTGCCGCTGCTTGTTCGTAAGTTGCTGGCCCAGAGGGGCATTTCCGGCCGGGATAGGGCTTTGCGATTCCTAAGACCCAGGCTGGCGGATCTGGGAGGCCCTTTCGCCATGCG
>JAZOVI010000064.1:0-18509 GCA_045658625.1 Faecousia sp. | reverse complement strand
AAACTGAATGATTGAGAAAAGCCTCCCGCAAGGGAGGCTTTTAATTGACAATTGACAATTACTAATTGACAAGAGTATGTAGGGACCGGCGTCCTCGACGGTCCGTTTTGCAAATGCGGCATTGCGGTGTGCGGGGCGTCCGGGAGGTTGCCCCCTACAATTTTATATGGTAGTTCTGTGCATAAAAATCCCACGGGCGAAAGCCCGGGGGAATGTGCTATGTAGGAAATTGTGGATTAGCCGTAGATGATTTCGATGGAATCAATACGAACTTGAGCAGAACCAGCATTCTTAAGAGTAAAGGAGGAGCTGTTAACTGCTACTTCAACTGTTGCGCTGCTGCCGTCTGTTTTGGTGATTGTGTTGCCGTCCGCATCCTTAACAGCACAATTAGCAGCATAGCTGGTACTATTGAATTTAATCTTAATAGATTTGATCTTGCCGGTTGCAATTGCAACTGTCAATTCAGCACCGTTACCATCTTTGGGGTCGGTGTTGTCAGCGTAAAGACGAATATCGCCATTTTTATTCATGCCAACATGATTGCTTTGGTCACACTTAATACTGGTAACAGTAAATAAGGTTGCATCCAAGCCAACGATTGCAGCATTGTTGCCGTCTGTCATGTTGGCAGTTGTGCTGCCAGTGTAAGCGAGCTTTACGGTAGTTTCATTGCCAGTGGGCTCAGCTGCACCACAGGAGCAAAAACCGTTAACATAAGTATGCTCTAAAGCGTTGCCGGAGGTTGCGCCACAAACAACACAAGTAGCAGGAGCGGTGCAGGTAACTTCGCTGAACTCGGTGCAAACGTGCTTCTCGTCGATGACAGTTGTGCCGCCCTGTGCGATCTGAATGGTACCGCTATATACGGTAGCCTTACCGGTAACGGTAACCTTGTCGCCGATGCTAACCTTAGTACCTGTTCTGTAAACAAGAAGCTTATTGCCGGCTTCATCGGAAATGTAGAAGGAAATGTTGCTATACTGGTCGTTCCAAGACTGGTAGATCTCAGAAACAGTACCCTTAACAACTACTGCAGTGCCTTCGGAAGAAGCGAGAACTTCGGGGATGGACATTACGCCATCATCGGTGCCGCCCTGATCGGGAGTCTCGCCACCATCATCGGGAGTGCCGGAGCCGGTGCCGTCATCGGTGCCAATATTGTCGTCGTGGCCGGTGATCTTAGCAGTTGCGCCGATACCGATCTGCTTCTCATTGTTGTAGGTGCTAATAGAACCGGTAACAGTGATAATGTCGCCCAGAGCAACCTTAGTCTTCATTCTGTGAACAAGGATGGAGTTTCCGTCGGCATCCGTGATGATGACGGACATATTGTTGTAGCTGCTCCATTCTTCATCAATTTCGGTAACAGTACCGCTGATAATTACATTGGTGCCATCCTCGGCGTTCTTAGCATCGGTGATGGTCATTTCAACGTAGTCATAGCTATCGTCGTGGCCGGTGATCTCAGCAGTTGCGCCCTGTGCAATCTGCTTTTCACCGTTATAGGAACCTACAGAACCCTTAATAGTGATGGTATCACCAAGGACAACCTGAGTAGCAAGTCTATAAACATAGAGCTTGTTGCCAGCAGCGTCAGCGATGGTAACAGTCATATTCTTGTAATTGCTATCCCAAGCACCATTAATCTCAACAACAGTACCACTGATAATTACATTGGTGCCATCCGCAGAATTCTTAGCATCGGTAATGGTCATTTCAACGTAGTCATAGCTGTCGTCGTGGCCGGTTTTCTCAAAGGTGCCGCCTTGTGCGATCTGTCTGTTGCCGTTATAGGAAGCCATAGTGCCCTTAACGGTGATGATATCGCCAACGGAAACCTCGCCGGTCAGTCTGTAAACATAGAGAGTGTTGCCGTTTTCGTCAGTAATGTAAACGGAAATGTTGTTGTAATCAGCGCTATAGCCTTCCTTAATGGAGCTGACAGTACCGGAGACAACGACCTTCTGATCGTCAGCCTGCTCCAGAGCTTCGGGGATGGTAACGGTCAGTTCAACATTGGGATTGTGAGCGCCGCAGACGCAGAGATTAGTTGTGGGATTATAGTCGTGATCCAGCTTGACGCCAAATGCTTCACCGCACTTAGCACAAATTGCCTTAGAGGTGCAGGTAGCAGCAGTGCCTACGGTGTGCTGGCATGCGTTGGGATCAAAGCCGTAGAACTTGACATAGAAGGGGTTTTCGCTTGCCTTATAGAAGCCCAGATTGGTCTTATCACCGGTGCTTCTGTTACCAAGCAGGTAATCAACAGGCGCGGTATCGTCGGAAGCCTGGGCCTTAATTACCAAGGTTTTACGCTCGGTGTCATAGGTATAAACAGTGGAAGCAGTATCCTCGTACTTAGCATTGACATGAGTGTCGCTGATGGTATGGTTGATATACTTCTTTTCACCGTTCTCAAGGATGTACAGATAGTAGCCGCCTTCGACTTCTTCCAGGTAAACATCAATGGCGTCTGCTTCATTTTCGCTGGTGGCCAGGTAGTAAGTAGCAGCCATACCGCCGGACAGGTAGTAAAGGGTATCGTCCAAGTTACCCTGAACCATGCCTAGCTTGTAGGCTTCGCCGGCAACGGGATCTACAACGGACAGGGAGGAGGGAACATAAACGGGAACCTTGAAGTTGAAGGAAAGGTTTGCATTATTGCCGTAGGGATCGGAGATCGTAGCGGTCAGGGTGAAGAGAATTTCTACGGAAGAATTCTCAGGAACATCGACCTTGGCGTTGTCAATGATCTTGACAGACTCGGGGTCGCCGGAGGTGACAGTAACAGCCCAAACTACGGGGTGGTTGTCGCCGCCAGCCATAATGTTGTTCAGAAGAGCGAAATCCTTTTTCTTCTCAGGAACTTCGTCTTTGCTTGCGGGCTTGTACTCGTTGAACAGGAGGGTCTTTGCGCTTTCCAGGAAGCTCTGGGGTGCAGTGGGTGCGGTGGGGGCATCTGTTGGCTCAGTAGCATCGGGCTGCAGGAATGCACAGCCGGCCAGAAGTGTTACACTCAGAGCCAACAGGAGCAAGAGGGACAAAAGCTTTTTCATAATTTTACTCCTTTATTTTAATTTTTATTGAATTTCAATATTTTTTGCGGAGAAAACTTTGATTTGGTATTCGCCATCGTAGTAATCTACGATGCCGGTAACCGTAATGGTTTTATTCAGAAAATCAGCGCTTGTGTAGAGAGTTTTATCAGATTTCCGCAGAACGGTAGTGCGGACAGTAATGGTCTTGCCGTTCACCTCACATGTGAGAGTCATAGCACCGTCGTTTTCACCGCCGTTACTAGTGGTCCAAATTCTCTTGACATAGAGATTTTCCATCTTGACGGAGGTGCTCATAGCAAGTTCAGCGTATTTGAAGGTTTTCTGTTCAGTCTCTTCACTGTCCAGCTCCTTCATAACGTCCAATTTAACTGTGCCGTTCAGGAAAGTGTCGATGTCGACAGTCTGTACCAGAGCGGAAGTGTCATTGCCGGTGCTGATTAGCTTCAGATTCTCCGGATCATCGGGGTCGTAGGCACTGTAGCGAACGTCAGCAAGCTGATAGGTGCCGCCGCCTTCCCAATACTGAACGCTGCCAACAAAACGAACTTCATTGCCAACTTTCAGAATGGTGTCGATCGCGCCGCTTTGATAACCGTAGTAGACGTTCATACCGTAGAACATATCGGTCTCTTCGTCGTACTCTACAACATAAACGGTCTCGCTGTTGTTACGGACGATAACGCCTGTAAAAGCAACATCCTTATTTTTGTACAGTTCAATGTTGGAACGGAGAGTCTTCAGGTTGGTCTCAATCTGTTCACCATAGTAGAAGTCAGGATCTTTTTCTTTGGAATGTGCGTTGAGCTTGTATGCCTTTGCTTGGTTGAATGCCTTAGCGGACAGATCACCGTAGATATCGGTAGTGCCGCCGCAGGACAGGGACAAACCTTCCTGTACCAGCTCCAGGTTCAAGTTGCGGTATTCGGTTTCGCCCTTAGGTTTGTACCAAACCCATGCCAGAACACGGCTGCCGCTGGAGTCCTTTTCCCACGTATCGCCATTGGACTCAATGACGATGGACTCTGCGTAAGAGAGTTTGTCGCGGGTGAAAGTGGAAGCTTTTTTGCCCCATTCCTCGATCTGACCGGTGGATTCGGGGGTATTGACTGCAATATAACGGATTTTCAGAGCGCCGGCGTCGGCAAGCCCGGCGGGGGCATTGCTGGGCACATAGAAATGGGTGGTATCGCCGTCAATATGCAGCTTCATTTCCAGATTCTGCAATTTTGCAGTGCTGCTGTTCATATCCAGTGTTGCCTGGCTCACATAGTCAACCCAGGGATCCAGCGGCTTCGTAGGCTCAGTTTCCTGGGGTCCTGTGGGCAGACCGGGTATGAGCTGGCAGCCGCCGAAGCAGCTGACAGCCATACACAGCAGCAAAAAGAGACTTAATAATCTTTTTGCGTTTTTCATAAGCAATCTTAATTAGCCAGCGGCAAAGATACACTCGTCAAGCGCATCATTGAAAGCGGTGTTAATGAACTGATCCAGGGACTGGGTGGGAGTACTGATGCACTTAATCAGCAGAGAACCAACTTCTTCACGAGCCTTAGAGGAACCGTTGAATGCGTCGGAGGTGAAGTAAGTGTCGCGCTCTTGCATGCCGATCTTAACAGCCAGAGCTGCCAGGTTGTAGGAACCGTTGGCGTCGTTCAGCCAATTAGCAAATGTCTTATTTTCGGTAACGGACTTCAGAACGGGCATATAGCCGGACAGTGTAGAATACTCAGCCTGGAAATCGGGGTCAGTGCACATAAACTTGACAAACAGCCAGGAAGCCATAACCTGCTGGTCGGTGGTGTTCTTGCCCTTCAGGATGCAGAGGCTGGGACCCTGAGAAATAGCCTTCTTGTTGGAAGCGTCTGCCTGGGGCAGGGGAGCAATGCCTACTTCGAAAGCATAAGTGACGTTGCCTTCCTCGTCTTCGGTCTTGGGGATCTGGTTAACAGTACCGCCGGTGGAGCCGATGCACATATAGGCGCGAGCCTTAGAGGGATCCTGGTTGGTGAATAGACCGGAGGTGTAGGAACCGTAGATTTCCTGAGTAGTGAAGTACTCCAGATCGTAATAGTAGGTGCGCAGTTCCTTAATGAAATCCTTCATCTTGTCGTTAACAAAGGTGAAACGATCGTCGCCGTCCTTGGAAGCGTCGGTGTAGCCGGCATTCAGCTGCTCAGCCATAGTGATGAACCAGTTGGCTTCGGAGTCGTAGCCCAGAGGGATGCAGTTGGGATCAATAGTCTTGATGATTCTGCAGGCTTCCCACAGCTCTTCCCAAGTGGTGGGAACTTTCAGACCTTTAGCTTTGTTTGCCGGATCCTCGAAAAAGTCCTTGTCGAAGAACAGAACCTCGGTGGACTTGGAGAAGGGCATAGTGTACATCTTGCCGTCGCCGAAGACCTTACCTTCGTTGTAGTAGGTCTCGATGAAGTCAGCCTTCTGTGCATCAGTCAGGCCTAGAATCTCACCAGTGTCGCCCACAGCGGCGGTGCTGTTGATCAGGTCGTCCAGAGTAATAACAACATTGGACAGGTTGTAGGTAGCGACGTGGTCGGGGTAGCAGTAAACGATGTTGGGCTGAGTGCCGCCGTTGATCTCGGTCTTGATAGTATCGGCAATGTCGCCCCAGCCGCCCTTAGAGGTGTGCTCGATCTTGATGTTGGGGTAGATCTCGTTGAATTTCTTGATATACTTGTCGAGAATTGCCATATTCTTCTGACCCATTGTGTGGCCGAAGGTAATGGTTACTTCCTGGGTGGTATCGAAGCCACTGTCAGGAATGTTAACGGAGGGGCCACCGGTGCTACCACAGCCGGTAATGCCCAGCATGCCCAGCAGCAGAAGTGCCAGCATGCTCAGCGCGACGATTCTTTTCTTCATATTTGTTTTTTCTCCTTTGTTGTTGTTTTTTATGTTACAGGCAGCCGTAGTAGCTGCCTACTAACCAAATTAGCCCTTGATGCCGCTGCGGCTGACACCTGCCATGATATACTTACGCAGGAACAGGAACACCATAAAGAGCGGGGTGGATACGATTACGACGGCTGCCATCTGTACGGGGTAGTTTACATCGCCGGTGGAGTCGGAGAATGCGTTCCGCAAACCGTTGGTGATGAGCCGGTGAGCATCGTCGGAGGTAACCAGGTTGGGCCACACGTAGGAGTTCCATGCACCCATCATTTTCAGAATGGTGATAGAAATCAGCGTGGGCAGTGCCAGAGGGATCATAACCTTCCACAGGTACTTAATGTCCTTACAACCATCTACCTTGGCAGCCAGATACAGTTCGTTGGGAATCTGCATAAAGTTTTGCCGCAACAGGTAAATGTAGAACACGCTGACCAGGAAAGGAATGATCAAAGCTTCAAAGGTGTTCAGCCAACCTAAATTTTTGACAGTCAGGTAGTTGGTGATGGTGAACAGTTCACCGGGGATCATCATCGTTGCCAGCAACATACCGAACAGGGCTTCTTTACCCTTAAACTCCAGACGGGCAAAGGCAAAGGCAGACAGGACGGTGATTACCAGGCTCAGAAGGGTAGAAACAATACCAACATAAGCGGTGTTCATAAACAGCTGACCTAAGTTAGCGGTGGAAAACGCCGTCGGATAGTTGCCAAACATAATGTGCTTGGGCCAGAAGGTGGGTGTGGGCTGGCGGTATTCTGCCAAAGACTTCAGGGAGGAAATGATCATCCAGTAGAAGGGGAACAGAATAATCAGTGCCATAACCAACAGAAAGGCATACACGCCAATCTTAACAATAATTTGCATTGCTTTGGAGGTTACTGAAACCTTCTGCAGGTCTTTTGCCTGCATGACATTATCTTTTTGAGACATAACAGGCACCTCCTTAGTAGTGGACGAACTTCTTGATAACATGGTTATTGAACCAGGTTACAGCAAGAATAATGGCGAACAGGATCAGTGCGGCTGCAGATGCTCTGCCTTGGAAGTCGCCTTCCAACGAGTCGTAAATAAAGCCGACCATAGTGTTTAGACGACCGGCGTCGTGAGCAGGGCCCATTTTGTCGCCAAAAATACCGACGATGCTGGAATATTCCTTGAAGCCACCGATAAAGCCGGTAATGATAACATATGCCAGCATAGGGGAAAGCAGAGGAACAGTAATCCGAAGGAATACTCTTCTACGGGAGGTGCTGTCTACCTTGGCAGCATCGTAATACTGCTTGTTGATGGACTGCAGGCCGCCCAGCAGGACAAGAATCTTGAAGGGCAGAGCGTTCCAGACAATGTAGACAATCATAACAACGATGTTTGCCCAGTATTCCGAACCGACGTTGACCCAGTTGATAGGTGTGCCACCAAAGAACTGAATGACATTGTTGATAATACCCCAGGTATCTGCGTAAGCACCGCTGGGACGCAGGCCGATAATGTTGAACATTGCGGCAAACACCATGCCGATGGCAATGGAGTTAGTTACGTAGGGCAGGAAGAAGATGGTCTGCAGGATTTTCTGCAGGGGCTTGATGGAATTCAGGGCGACTGCGATCAGCAGGGCCAGAGTAGTGGAGATTGGTACAGTGGTAATACACAGGATAATTGTGTTGAATAAGCACTGAAGGAATCGCTTGTACTTGATAACCTTTTCAAAGTTACCAAGACCAAACTCGAAGGTTGCACCGCCGATTTCTTTCAGGCCACTGTAGCCTTCCAGAAATGCCATACGCAGGGTGTTAATAATGGGCCAGGCGGTAAATACCAGCAGCAAAATGATCGCTGGCAAGAGATACAGCCAGGCTTTCCACTGTTGTTTACTATCGACCATATTACTTCACCTCGAAATAAATTCTCTCCTCGGTTTCCTTGTTGAAGAGGAATACCTTGTGGGGTTTCAGGGAGAAGCAGACGGTCTCAGCGTCTTCCGCTATCTTGTTGTCTGCATCAATGATGGAGCGGATAACAGGGTTCTGAGATGCGGAATGGGTGGAAACAATGCTGGAATCGCGGCCCATAACCTCTACGGAGTTGAGGTGGCAGACGAAAGGACCCTTGGGGTCCAGGTCGAAGCCTTCAGGACGGATGCCCACGTGGACATCCTGATCGGCAACACCGGGGACATCCAAAACAGCATCTTCGCCCAGATACAGCTTACCGCCCTTGACGGAGCCGGTAAATACGTTAATGGGGGGAGTACCCAGGAACTTAGCAACGAAGAGATTGCTGGGATTGTCGTAAACTTCCTGAGGCTTGCCGGTCTGCTGCACAACACCCAGCTTCATAACTACGATCATATCGGAAATGGACATAGCCTCTTCCTGGTCGTGGGTAACGAAAATGGTGGTAATACCGGTCTCGCGCTGAATACGGCGGATCTCCTCACGAGTCTGCAGTCTCAGACGGGCATCCAGGTTGGAAAGGGGTTCGTCCAAAAGAAGAACACGGGGCATCTTAACCAGAGCACGGGCAATTGCCACACGCTGCTGCTGACCGCCGGACATTTCGCTGGGCTTACGGTCCATCAGATCGTCGATCTGGACCAGCTTAGCTGCCCAGTGGGCGCGCTCCAGCATATCTGCCTTGGTCATCTTGTCCTCGCCCTTCAGGTTCTGCAGGGGGAACAGAATGTTCTGCAGCACCGTCATGTGAGGATAGAGCGCATAGTTCTGGAAAACCAGGCCAATGCCTCTGTTCTCAGTGGTCAGTTCGGTGACATCGTCTTCGCCAAAGAAGATCTTACCGCCGGTAGGCTTCTGCAGACCACTGATCATGTACAGTGTGGTACTTTTGCCGCAACCGGAGGGGCCTAAAAGACCAATCAGCTTGCCGTCGGGAATTTCGAAGGTGAAGTCGTTAACAGCAACAACTTCTTTACCTGCCTTCTTATCCCGACTAGGGAAGACTTTTGTCAGGTTTTGCAATGCAACTTTCATATTGATTCCCTTCCATCTTATTTATAGTCGGAACGGTTGACCCGATCCGCATGGATTTTCTTAGTATAGTCCAAAAGGTCTTCCTTGCTGCGGAAGATCATTTGACTGGCGAAATCTACCACTGCAGTACCTGCCAGGTGATCGTGAATGGCGGCATTTGTCTTGGAGAAGATCAAAGAGGCTGCCTGGCCGACAAGAAGGGCGGCCAAAATGGCAAGACTAATCAAATTAGCGGTGTTAAAGAAGATCATTATTATAATGTATACGGGGATCATTGTCTCGACTGTAAACTTGCCCAGCACAGACCGGACAAAGAGCTGTAGCGTAGTTAGTTGCACACCGTCCACGCGGACAATGGCAAGACCGAAGACCTTTTTGCCCAAGGTTTGTCCGTTCTTCAGCCATAGGGGAATGAAAAACTCTAAAATCAAAATGCTGATAAAAAAGGAAAGGGTGGCAACCAGCATAATAATACTTATTTGCATCGTATATGCCTGAAAAAAGTCTTTGTCGTTAATTAGTGCGCTGTAGGCTTCGTCATATTTCTTATGTTGGTCTTCTGTCAGCTTTTCAAAATCCTCTGCCGAGATATCAAAGTCCACACCATATTCGGCTTCAAAATATGCTTGCCGGGCTTCTATAATTGCTGCGTGGTTACCGGAATCTAAGACACCGGAAAGTATGGCAGCGGCACCGGTTACCAAAACCGTCAGAAGAATAAAATCTAACAGGGCAGCGGCAACTCTCTTTGTGATAGCTGCCTTTTGTAAATCAGCGGTCATAAATGCCACTCCTTGGGGGTTATTTCAGACCCAGTTTTTCGCGGATCTGGGATACAGCTTGCTGGCTGTTTTCAAAACTTACGGTGTAATCGCAGATATGGGCGTTTTTAATCTCGGACTCAATGGCGATAATACGGTTTACCTTGTCCGGAGTGGGAACGTCCTTTTCCAAAACGGCAGTCAGCAGTTCTTTCCTGTCCCGCTTAACGTAAATGGTAATTACGTTAGGGAAATGGGTCTTCATTGCCATTGCACCGCAGATATCCATAACGGTCAGCACATGCTTGCCACTGGCAAGAATCCGCTCTACATCCGATTTTCGGGAACCGTAGGCGTGATGACCGTAGGTGGTGGATTCAAAGATCTCACCCTGATCACACATTTTTTGGAAGGCCTTCAGGCTGATATAGCGATAGCCTTCATCCTCACGTGAGAGGGCAGATTTATCAGTGGTGTAACTGGTCAGCTTCTGGAAGGAAGGGCAGCTGGAAATAAGCTCTTGGGCAATTTCGTTTTTGCCGCTGCCGGAAGGACCAACAAGCACTACGATACTGGGCTGATTCAGGGAGAACATCTCAGGCTTTACACTGTAGCTGTCGGCAATGACTTCTACTAATTTCAAAAATTCATCGTAATTGTTGACAGCAAGAACGCCTGTGGCCTCCCAGTTCCAGGGACGGCGCATCAAAATGGGGTAGGGCGCATTGGAACGGAGAATGTTGTGCATACCGTCATCAAACAGAATGTCCACATCCACCTTGTCTTTGCGGGCGCCCATCAAAATATGATCCTGAGGGATTTCGGGGAACTCCTCCAGAATTCGCTGGAAGCGCAAGGTCAGATATTCAGGCCAAACGGCAGTGGAGATAAACACCTCTGTCATTTGGGAAAGCTTCCGGACGAATTCCTTGGCGCCTTCATAGACCGGTTGGGTGCGGTAGAATTCCGGATCGTTCATAAATTCAAAGATCACATCTGCCCGGGTACCAAGTTTACCCCAGCCGTTAATCTCGTGAATGGACAAGGGAGGGTCGAACTTATATTTTTCGTTAGCAAGACGGACGGCGTAGGGTACGCATTCCATCAAGAGGTCGTCCACGTCCAAAGCGGTGGACAGCCGATAACTTCTGTTCATATAAAGCTCTCTTTCTGATTATCGGATAAAAGGGTAATTACCCTGAAAAAGGAAAACAAAGGAAGAGAAGGGATATTGCAGTATCATTAATGGCGCGAGAAAACAATATCCCTTACTACTATAGCACAAAGTATGTTCTAAGGCAAGAATTTTTATTGATTAATTCTTGTCAAAACGTTTTTTTTACGAGAGAAACGATGCTTGTCGAAGAAAATGCTTTCTTGTTGACCGCACACTACATTTCATGTATAATAAACCAAATAAAGGAGGTACAGTTATGAAAAAAATATGGGTTTCCCTTCTTATATTGGTAATTTTGTTGGTTGGATGCGATGCCAACGGACAAATTACTTTACCGTTTCCCTCCAGCCCTGGGGTTAATCAACCGACAATAGATCCGGCAGACTGCAAACAGCATAGGGATAATGACGAGAATGGTCTTTGCGATGCATGCCGCACATCGTTACTTATTTATATCGACTTTTACTCCATCAATGACTTACACGGCAAGTTTGTGGACAACAGCGATCAGCCCGGTGTGGATGAACTAACCACTTATCTTAAAAATGCCCGGGAAGAGGACGATTATGCGTTCTTCCTGTCTGCTGGCGATATGTGGCAGGGCGGCGCGGAATCCAATATCACAAAAGGTCAGATCATAACAGACTGGATGAATGCATTGGATTTCACCGCTATGACCATCGGCAACCACGAATTTGACTGGAGCAGTGAATACATAAAGAAAAATGCAGAGACTGCGGAATTTCCCTTCCTTGCTATTAATATTTTTGACAGAGAAACTAACCAACGTGTAGATTACTGCGATGCTTCTGTGGTTGTGGAGGCTGGCGATCTACAGATCGGCATTATCGGTGCCATCGGTAATCACTATGGCTCTATTGCGAAGGATAAGTGTGCCGATGTTTATTTTAAGACCGGCAGCGAATTGACCGAACTGGTAAAAAAGGAAAGCACTCGCCTGCAGAATTTGGGTGTAGATTTTATCGTGTATGTGCTCCACAGCGATCAGGAGGATTACGACCCCTCTTTGTCCAGTGGTGACTATGTGGACCTGGTATTTGAGGGGCATACTCACAAGGGCTATTGCAAGAAGGATAGCTACGGTGTATACCATCTGCAAAATAAGGGCGACAACCAAAATGGCATTTCCCATGTAGAAATCGGCATCAACTCTGTAACCAATAAATTCACAGTCCGTCAGGCAGGGCAGATCAGCAAGACCCAGTATGAAAATATTGCAGATGATCCCATTGTTGAGGATCTTTTGGAAAAGTATGAGGAAGAGCTCTCGGTCATTTACAAAACACTTGGCTATAACAAAACCTATCGGGATGACACAGAGATAGAAGCGCTTGTAGCAAAGCTTTATTACCAAAAAGGTGTTGAAAAATGGGGCGAGGACTATGATATTGTTTTAGGCGGTGGTTCTTTTGATACAAGAAGCCCCTATAACCTCTATGCGGGAAATGTGGCCTATGCAGACTTGGTGAGCTTGCTGCCCTTCGATAATGATATTGCTCTCTGCGCAGTAAAGGGTAGTGTGCTGAAAAGCAGATTTTTTAATAATGGAGATTATAATCTCTACTATGAATCTTACGGACAGAGTGTGAAGAACAGTCTTGATAACACGAAGACCTACTACATCATTGCAGATTCCTGGACGTATGACTATCTCAACCTGACCGTTGTGGAGTACCTTGATCTTGGTGTATTTGCCAGAGACTTGGTGGCAGAATATATCCGCAATGGCGGTTTTAGTTAATGCCCAAAAGCATAATAAAAGCCTTGGAAACCAACGGTTTCCAAGGCTTTTGTTTTATAATATAGCGCTTATTTTAGTCCCAATTCTTCACCGGAGACAATTTTAATGTTGTGGGCAGCCAAAGCTGCGGCAAAAGTCTCTTCGTCGGAGACCCGCAGAACCATATAGGCGTTGCCTTCCCGGTGGGTGAAGAGAGAATACATATATTCCACATCAATGTGGCTTTCCGCAAGAACGGCAAGAAGATCAGCCAGTCCGGAAGGACGGTCGGGGACTTCTACAGCCCACACCGGGGTCATAGACAAAATGTCGCCGTGCTGCAGCAAAATGTTGCTGGCTGTTTGGGCGTCGTCCACGATCATACGGGCAAGACCGTAATCCGCCGTTTCCGCAATGGAGATGGCCCGGATGTCAATATGGTTTTGGGCGAGAAGCCGGGTAATTTCGGACAGCTGACCGGTGCGGTTTTCCAAAAATACGGAGATTTGATGAATACTCATAAAAATACCTCCTTAGATCTTACGCTTGTCAATAACACGGACGGCCTTACCTTCGCTGCGGGTAATGGTTTTGGGCGCTACCAGCTTTACCTTTGCGGCAATGCCCAGCATAGCCTTGAGGGCCTCGACCAGCTTCTTTTCTGCGCTGGAAATCTTCGCCAGAGAGTCGGAGAACATTTCGGGGTTCATTTCTACCATAATCTCAAAGGTATCGGAGTTGTTCACCCGGTCTACGATGATCTGGTAGTTGGCAGGGTAGCCTTGCTGAATCAAAACAGTCTCGATTTGGGACGGGAATACGTTGATGCCTCGGATAATCAGCATATCGTCGCTGCGGCCCATAGGCTTGCTCATTTTGATGTGGGTTCGTCCGCAGGAGCACTTTTTGCGGCTGAGGATGCAAATATCCCGGGTGCGGTAGCGAAGCAAGGGGAAAGCCTCTTTGGTGATGGCGGTAAATACCAGTTCACCTTTGCTGCCTTCGGGCAGTACTTCGCCGGTGTCCGGGTCAATGACCTCGGCGATAAAGTGGTCTTCGTTAATGTGCATACCGGTCTGCTCGCTGCATTCAAAGGCAACGCCCGGACCGGAGGTCTCGGTCAGACCGTAAATATCATAGGCTTTGATACCAAGTTTATTCTCAATATCGTGGCGCATATCTTCGCTCCAAGCTTCCGCACCGAAAATACCGGCCTTCAACTGGATTTGATTACGAAGACCTTGTTCTTCAATGGATTCTGCCAGGTAGGCAGCATAGGAGGGGGTGCAGCAGAGAATGGTGGAACCGAGGTCTGTCATAAACTGCAGCTGCCGGTCAGTGTTGCCGGAGGACATAGGCAGTGTCAGGCAGCCTACCTTATGAGAGCCGCCGTTAAGACCTGCGCCGCCGGTGAAAAGACCGAAGCCGTAGGCGATCTGGCAGATATCCTCATTGGTTGCGCCGGCTGCTACCAGCGCCCGGGCGCAACAATCCTCCCACAGGTCGATATCGTGCTGGGTGTAGAAGGCAACCACCCGCTTGCCGGTAGTGCCGGAGGTGGAGTGGATGCGGACACACTGGGAGGTGGGGACGCCTTTGAGTCCGTAGGGATAAGCTTCCCGGAGATCGTCTTTACAAAGGAAGGGCAGCTTATGCAGATCCTCTACACTTTGAATATCCTCGGGGGTAACACCCTTCTCTTCCATCTTTTTGCGGTAATAGGGAACATTCTCCCAAACGTGGCGTACTTGCTTTACGAGACGTTCATTTTGCAAAGCCCGGAGCTGGTCATAGGGCATTGTTTCAATTTCAGGTTGAAAATACTTGGGCATAACTAACATCTCCTTTAAGCCTGAGCGCCCAACTTAAATGCAATCTTGTTCATTTCCAGGAACTTGGAGGGAACGCTGGCTTCAATGGCTTGCATCCACTCCTCCTCGGGAAAATCAAAGTATTTGGATAACCGTCCCATCAGCACCAGATTGACGGCCTTGGAAGAACCCGCCTGCTCCGCAAGGGTGAGGGCGTCCAGGGCATCCAAGTCAATGCCGGACTGCGTCATTTTTTCTTCCAGAGCTTCCGGATATTCGGCAGCGCCGATGATGACGGGCATCGGATTGATCTTTTGGGTGTTGGTAATGATTTTTCCGCCGGGTTTTAAGTACTCTGTCCAGCGGGCAGCCTCCAAAAGCTCAAAGGAGACAATGAAATCAGCCTGACCCTTGTCGATAACGGGGGAATAGACCTTGTCGCCAAAGCGGACGTAGGTTACCACGCTGCCGCCACGCTGACTCATACCGTGAACTTCGGAAACTTTAATATCGTAGCCCTTATTCAGCAGCAGCCGACCCAAGAGTTTAGAGGCCAAAAGACTACCCTGACCGCCAACGCCGACGATCATAACATTTTGTGTTTTCATATTCAGACCTCCTTGGGGCTTTGCAGCGCGTCGAATTTACACAGCTGCTCGCATACGCCACAGCCGACGCACAAGGTTTCGTCTACCTTGGCCTTGCCGTCTACAATGCTGATGGCAGGACAGCCAATCTTCATACAGGCTTTGCAGCCCACACACTTGTCGGTATCTACCGTCAAAGGCTTGTTGTGCTTAACATACTTCAGCAGTGCGCAGGGGCGGCGGGAAATAATGACAGAAGGCTCGTTTGCCGCCAGTTCTTCCTTAATAACGGTATCGCACTCTTTGAGGTCGTAAGGATCAATCACCCGCACCCGGCGAATGCCCACAGCGTGGCAAAGGGTTTCCAGATCAATCTTGGCGCAGGGATCGCCCTTGAGATTGAAGCCGGTGGTGGGATTTTGCTGATGGCCGGTCATACCGGTGATGGAGTTGTCCACAATGATAACGGTGGCGTGGGACTCGTTATAGGCCATATTTACAAGGCCGGTGATGCCGGAGTGCATAAAGGTGGAATCGCCGATAACCGCAACGGTATTGCCGTCCATAGCGCCCTGCTGGGACTTGGAGAAGCCGTGCAGACCCGATACAGAAGCGCCCATACAGATAACGCTGTCTACGGCAGACAGGGGGGCAACCGCGCCCAGAGTGTAGCAGCCGATATCACCCAAAACGGTAATTTTGTTCTTTTTCAGAGTATAGAACAGACCTCTGTGAGGACAGCCGGCACACATAACGGGAGGTCTGGGAGGGATAGCTTCCTCCAGCTTTACACCGGTTTCCCAGGGTGTTGCCAGTTTGGCGGCGACAGTCAGTGGCATCAGCTCGTCAATGCACGAGAATTCGGATTTGCCGATGCAGGCAAGACCCAAATCCCGGCAATGGCTCTCAATGAAGCCGTCCAGCTCTTCAACTACCACCAAACGGTCTACGGAAGCGGCAAACTGACGGATTTTTTCCTCCGGCAGAGGCCAGATCATACCCAGCTTCAGTACGGGGTAAGTATCTCCACATACCTCTTTTACATACTGGTAGGAGGTGGAGGAGGTGATAATGCCCATAGAGGTATCCCGACCGGCTTCCAGGTGGTTGATAGCGGCTTCTTCTGCATAGGCGATCAGCGCTTTTGTCCGAGCTTCTACCACAGGATGGCGCTTTTTGGCGTTGCCGGGCATCATAACATACTTGGGGATGTCTTTTGAATATTCCTTGACACATTCCACCCGCTCACCGGTCTCTACTACACTTTGGGAGTGGGAAACACGGGTGCACATTTTAAGTAGTACGGGTGTGTCAAACTGCTCGGACAGTTCATAGGCCAGCTTGGCAAAAGCCAGTGCTTCTGCAGAATCAGAAGGCTCCAGCATAGGGATTTTAGCCGCCCGGGCGTAGTGCCGGGAGTCCTGCTCGTTCTGGGAGGAGTGCATACCGGCATCGTCTGCCACGCCGATGACCATACCGCCGTTGACACCGGTGTAGGAAATGGTGAACAGGGGGTCAGCCGCCACGTTAAGACCAACGTGCTTCATACCGCAGAAGGATCTGCGGCCTGCAAGACTTGCGCCAAAGGCGGCTTCCATTGCTACCTTTTCATTAGGCGCCCATTCGGCATAAACCTCGGGATATTTGGCAACAGCCTCGGTAATTTCCGTGCTGGGGGTGCCGGGGTAGCTGGATACAAAGCTGCATCCTGCTTCGTATAATCCACGGGCAACGGCCTCGTTGCCCAAAATAAGCTGTTTCATTTTGTTTCCTCCTTGTGAATGGGTTCTCCGATGGCATCTGTAACAGATACCACCACTTTTTTATTATAGCAGGAGAATACCCGGTCAATATGTGCTTTTTCCGGGGGACGGGTTACAAGACTGACTGCCGGTACAATTAAAAGACCTGCCAGCATACAAAATACACCTGCGTTGATGGGGGAGCGGAGCAGAGTGGGGAAAGCTTCCGGCCAGAAGATGTTGGAGAGCATTACGATACTGGAGAAAAGGAAACTGACCCAAACGGAAGCCTTGGTTGCCCGCTTCCAGTAAAGTCCGTATAAAAACGGCGCTAAGAATGCACCGGCCAGCGCACCCCAGCTTACGCCCATCAGCTGGGCGATAAAGGTTACGTTGGATGTGTATTGCACAATGGCGATTACCACGGAGATGGCAATGAAAATGGCAATAAATATCCGCATAATAAGAAGCTGTTTCTTAGGACTTAGCTCTTTAACTACCGTTCCTTTGATGAAATCCAGCGTTAGTGTGGAGCTGGAAGCGAGTACTAGGGAGGAAAGGGTAGACATAGAGGCAGACAGCACCAAAACCACTACAACCGCAATCAAAAACGGAGAAAGCTGGGAGAGCATCGTGGGAATGATGGAGTCATATCCGCCGGTGGCAATGTCGATCTGGTCGGAGAATAACCGTCCGAAACCGCCCAGGAAGTAACAGCCGCCTGCAACCACCAAAGCAAAAACGGTGGAAATGATCATACCTTTATTGATGGCTTTTTCATTTTTGATGGCATAGAATTTTTGCACCATCTGGGGAAGACCCCAAGTGCCGAGGCTGGTCAGCAGGACCACACCGAGAAGATTGACGGGGTCAGGTCCAAAAAAGGAATTGAAAATACCGGGTGTCTCGGAAATCGTGGGGTCGGTAATTTGTCCCAATCCGTTGAGGGCCTCCATAAAGCCACCTTTGGTATTCAGCACAGCTGCGATTACTGCCACAATGCCCACCAGCATAATAATGCCCTGGATAAAATCGTTAATAGCAGTGGCCATATAACCGCCAATGATGACATAGACTGCCGTCAGCAGCGCCATGACAATGACACATACGGAATAGTCAATATCAAATGCCATACCGAACAGTCGGCTAAGACCGTTATACAAGGAGGCGGTATAGGGAATCAAAAAGATAAAAATGATTACAGATGCGGCAATTTTCAGCGCCTTACTATTGAAGCGGGACTCGAAGAACTGAGGCATTGTAGCGCTGTTTAAGTGCTGGGACATGACCCGGGTACGTCGACCCAGCACAGCCCAAGCCATCAGGGAACCGATGAGCGCGTTACCGATGCCTGCCCAAGTGGCGGCAATGCCGTATTTCCACCCAAACTGACCGGCGTAGCCCACAAAGACCACCGCAGAAAAGTAAGAGGTTCCATAGGCAAAGGCGGTGAGCCAGGGACCCACACTCCGTCCGCCCAAAACAAAGCCGTCCACATCGGTGGAGTGCTTCCGGCAGTAAAGACCAATGCCAATCATCGTTCCAAAGAAAATCACCAGCATGGTGATTTTAATTGCCAAGTCCATAGAATTTCCTTCTTTCTCAACTTTTTGCAGAATCAGCCGGTAATCTGCACCTCGACAAGACGACCGTGGCAATATTTTTCCCGCAATGCCGGTTTTTCGATTTTGCCAGTGGGATTACGGGGGACCACGTCAAAGAAAATCTTGC
>JAZOVI010000063.1:0-15175 GCA_045658625.1 Faecousia sp. | reverse complement strand
AGAGCGTCCCGAAGGTATTAAGGCGGGAACGCTGAAGCTGGTCGGTACAGACGAGCAGGTTATTTATGAAAACTTTAAGCTGCTTCTGGAAGATAAAAAGGAATATGATGCAATGTCGAAGGCAAGTAACCCTTATTGGGCTGGCTTTGCCTGCAAGAGAATTGCGGATATACTCGTGGAAGGCTGAGGATAGATTGAAGCTATTTAGAGAGGAACATAGATTATGCAGGATGTATTTGTAATCGGTATTGCCGGCGGCAGCGGTTCGGGAAAATCTACCTTTGCAAAGCGGCTGAAGGAGCGATTTCCGGATGACATCGCGCTGGTCAGCTGCGATAACTACTATTTGGCAAGAACGGGTATGCCCTTCGAGGAGCGGAAACGGCAGAACTACGACTCTCCGGAAGCTTTCGAGTTTGATCTGATGATCAGTCAGATTACAGACCTGAAAAATGGAAAAAACGTCCTGTGTCCGGTTTATGATTTCTCTCTTCACACACGCAGTGAGCGCGTCATCGAGATCCAGTCTAAGCCCATCATCCTGATTGACGGCATCTTGATTTTTGCAGAGCCGCAGCTTCGGCAAATTATGGATATGCGGATCTATGTGGAAACGGACGCAGACGAGCGGATCCTCCGCCGCGCTCGTCGGGATATGGCAGAGCGTGGCCGTGATTTGGATGGTATTATCGAGCAGTATTTGGCAACGGTCAAGCCTATGCATAATCAATATGTAGAGCCTACCAAAGCTTATGCGGATATTATTATCAACGGTGGTCTCAATGACCGTGCCTATGACTTGGTAAAAAACAAAATCCAGAATCTTTTAAGACAGAGGGAGGGCCAAAAATGAGCCTCTTTACAGATAAGACCCTGCTGATCACCGGCGGTACCGGCAGCTTTGGCAATGCGGTGCTGAACCGATTTTTGAAAACGGACATCGGCGAAATACGCATTTTCTCACGGGACGAGAAAAAGCAGGACGATATGCGCCACGAATTTCAGGCGAAGATGCCTGAGGTGGCAGATAAGATCAAATTTTACATCGGTGATGTCCGGGATATTGCATCTGTAAAAAACGCAATGCACGGGGTGGACTATATTTTCCACGCAGCGGCCCTGAAGCAAGTGCCCTCCTGCGAGTTTTTCCCCATTGAGGCGGTGAAAACCAATGTATTGGGTACAGAAAATGTACTTACCGCAGCTATTGAGGCAGGCGTAAAGAATATCGTCTGTCTGTCTACCGACAAGGCGGCCTATCCTGTCAATGCTATGGGCACCTCCAAGGCAATGATGGAGAAAGTGATTGTTGCCAAATCCCGTACTGTCAGCCCGGAAAAGACCAAGATTTGCTGCACCCGTTACGGTAATGTAATGTGCAGCCGTGGCTCTGTTATCCCCCTGTGGATCGAGCAGATCAAGGCAGGCAATCCCATTACCATTACCGAGCCCTCTATGACCCGGTTTATTATGAGCTTGGATGAAGCGGTGGATCTGGTGCTATTCGCCTTTGAAAATGGCGCATCCGGCGACATTCTGGTACAAAAGGCCCCTGCTTGCACCATTGAGGTGCTGGCAAAGGCAGTAACCGGCCTGTTTGCCCCCAATCACGAAATTAAGGTTATCGGCATCCGCCACGGCGAGAAGATGTATGAAACGCTGCTTACCAACGAGGAATGTGCCGGCGCTGTGGATATGGGCGCGTTTTACCGTGTGCCTTGCGACAAGCGCGGTCTTAACTACGATAAGTTCTTTAAGCAGGGCGATGTGGATCGCAACCCGCTCACCGAGTTTAATTCTTCTAATACAGAGCTTTTGAATGTGGAGCAGGTGCAAGAGAGACTGCTGTGCCTTGCCTACATCCGGGAAGAGCTGGGTAAGTAATTGACAATGGACAATGTACAATTTACAATTAAGGTGTGCGCGTTGCGCACGATTTCAATTATTTTCCGTAGGGAAATACCATAATTGTCAACTGTCAATTGTCCATTTCGCGTCATAGCACAATAACAGGAGTATGACATTATGAATATTCTTATTACGGGCGCAAAAGGTTTTGTGGGCCGAAATCTGGTGGAGACCCTGAAAACCATCCGGGATGGTAAAAATCGTACCCGCAGCCTGCAGATTGACAACATTTTTGAATATGACTTGGACACCGACCCGACGCTCCTGACAGAATACTGCCAAAAAGCAAACTTTGTATTCCATTTGGCAGGCGTTAATCGCCCGAAAGATCAGGCGGAATTTATGGCGGGCAATTTCGGCTTTACATCCACCTTACTGGACACCTTGAAGGCCTCCCAAAACACCTGCCCGGTGATGATTTCTTCTTCCATTCAGGCCACCTGCATCGGCCGCTACGACAGCGATTATGGCAGAAGCAAGAAAGCAGGGGAGGAGTTGGTTTTTGCCTATGGTGAGGAGACCGGCGCAAAGGTATTGGTGTACCGCTTTCCCAATCTGTTTGGTAAGTGGTGCAGACCTAACTATAACTCCGCAGTTGCCACTTTCTGCAATAATATTGCCAATGACCTGCCCATTACAGTTAATGATCCAGCGGTAGAGTTGGAGCTGCTATACATCGACGATTTGGTGGAAGAAATGCTGGATGCCCTGGAGAGGAAGCCCCACCGTTGCGAATTTGACGGCATCCGGACTGTGCTGACAGAGACTGGTCACTATTGCGCCGCCCCTGTCAGTCATAAGGTAACCTTAGGGGAGATTGTAGAGCTGCTGCACAGCTTCAAACAGCAGCCAAAGACCCTTTTAGTGCCGGAAATCCCTGAGGGGAGCTTTGCCAAGAAGCTCTATTCAACCTATTTAAGCTACCTGCCGAAAGAAGCGGCAATTTTTGACCTGAAAATGAATTGCGATGACCGGGGCAGCTTTACGGAACTGCTGAAGACTGCAAACTCAGGGCAGTTTTCCGTAAATATCAGTAAGCCCGGCATTACCAAGGGCCAGCACTGGCACCATACCAAGTGGGAATTTTTCATTGTGGTATCCGGAAAGGCGCTGATCCAGCAGCGAAAGATTGGCACAGATGAGGTGCTGAATTTTGAGGTTTCGGGAGAAAAGATCCAGGCAGTGCATATGCTCCCCGGCTACACCCACAATATTATTAATCTCAGCGATACAGAGGATCTTGTAACCCTGATGTGGGCGAACGAACAGTTTGATCCGGGGAAGCCGGATACCTTCTTTGAAAAGGTGTAATATGAAAATTAGACATTTGCTATATCTGTTTGCGGCATTGTCCTTGCTGACGGTGGCGTTTATTTGGGGCAACTCACTGAAATCCATTCCCGAATCCAGCGCCCAAAGCTCTGTAATTGCTGATAAGGTCCAGTCTGTGGTAGACCCCCAGCAAAAGGTAGAGCCGCCGGTATTTCATAACCTGATCCGCAAATTTGCTCATGTAATCGAGTTTTTTGTTTTAGGTTTGTTTGTATGCGGCTTCACGATTTGTTTGGGATATGAAACGGATAAAAAGCTGATTTCGCTTCCTGTGCTCATCGTGCTGCTGATTGCGATAGGGGATGAATGGATTCAAGTATATACAGGGCGCGGCAGCCTTGTAACGGATGTGTTAATTGACTTTGCCGGCGCGTTGGCAGGCTTATTGATAACGGCGATTCTTTGCCGACTCATTGTGAGAATTCAAAAGAAATGAGGATATGCTATGATTTCGTTCAAGAATAATGGAAAGCTGAAGCTTCTGATTATTGTAGGCACCCGGCCTGAGATTATCCGGCTGTCTGCGGTGATTACCAAATGCCGGAAGTATTTCGATACCATCCTTGCCCATACCGGACAGAATTACGACTATAACTTAAACGGCGTGTTCTTTAAGGATTTGGAATTAGAGGACCCTGAGGTTTATATGGATGCGGTAGGCAAGGATTTAGGCGAGACCATGGGCAATATTATTGCAAAGTCCTATCAGCTGATGGTGGAAACACAGCCCGATGCAGTTTTGGTGCTGGGCGATACTAACTCCTGCCTGTCTGTCATTGGTGCCAAGCGGCTGCATATCCCCATTTTTCATATGGAAGCCGGCAATCGCTGCAAGGATGAGTGTTTGCCGGAGGAGACAAACCGCCGTATTGTGGACATTATTTCTGATGTAAATATGTGCTACTCCGAGCACGCTCGCCGGTATTTGGCAGATAACGGACTTCCCAAAGAGAGAACTTATGTAACCGGCTCGCCTATGGCGGAGGTACTCCATAACAATCTTGAGAAAATTGAAAATAGCGACATTCACACCCGCTTAGGCTTAGAAAAGGGGAGATACATTCTTCTTTCTGCCCACCGGGAGGAGAATATCGACACAGAAAAGAATTTTACTTCTCTTTTTACGGCAATTAACAAGATGGCGGAAAAGTACGATATGCCCATTCTCTATTCCTGCCACCCAAGAAGCCGCAATCGGCTGGAAGCCTCCGGTTTTGTGCTGGACAAGCGGGTAAACCGTCAGGAGCCTATGGGCTTCCACGATTATAACTGCTTGCAGATGAATGCCTTTGCGGTGGTGTCCGACAGTGGCACGCTGCCGGAAGAGAGCAGTTTCTTTACCTCTATCGGCAAGCCTTTCCCGGCTGTTTGTATTCGTACCTCCACAGAACGGCCTGAGGCGTTGGATAAGGGCTGCTTTGTCCTGGCCGGTATCGACGAAAAGAGCTTACTTCAGGCGGTGGATACTGCGGTGGAAATGGTAAAAGAGGGAGATAACGGCATCCCTGTACCTGACTATGTGGAAGAAAATGTATCCACCAAGGTAGTAAAACTGATCCAGTCCTACACCGGTGTGGTAAACAAAATGGTTTGGAGAAAAGACGGATGAATGCAGAGCAAAAGCTTCTGATCGATACCTTGGCTCTGGCGGTGGCAGGAAAACCCTGCCCGGCGCCGGAGGGTGTGGACTGGCGGCAATTTATCGGCCTGTGCCGTATGCATGCGGTGGAAGCCCTTGTGTATGACGGCCTGCAAAAGGCAGGTTTGTGGGAGCGGCTGCCTGAACCGGGGCAGAAAATTCTGACCCAGGCTTATCAGACGGCGATTTTTCGGGATGCACAGTTTGCCCACCTAAAGAAAACTCTCACCGAAAAGCTGGATGAGGCGCAAGTGCCATATATATTATTAAAAGGTATCTGTTTGAAGGAAAGCTATCCGGAACCGGCGCTGCGGACAATGTGCGATATGGATATTCTTGTCCATACCGAGAACTATCCTGCCCTTGACCGGATTGCCGGAGAAATGCAGGCGGTACCGGGACACGGCGATGGCAATCACCGTAATTTTACTGTCCCTGGTGGCATTACGGTGGAATTTCATCCCAATCTCCTTCACCACGGTACACCTGTGGGCACGGGAATCAATCCCGGCTGGCAATATGCCGAGGAGAATGGTAACTGCCTGACACCGGAGGGCTTTTACTTAAATACCATCTGCCATCTGGCAAATCATTTTGTCTCCGGTGGTGTTGGTGTGCGGTTTGTGGCAGATGTATGGGTCAATCGCTATTTAAGAAAACCGCAGTTTGATCGGAAAACGGTAGAAGCAGAACTGGTTCGCTTTGAACTTCTGGAATTCGCCCAAAATATTGAAGACCTTGCGGAACTTTGGTTTGGCAGGGGAGAGGAGACGCCTCTTTTGGAAGAATTGGGGGAATATATCCTTACTGCTGGCCAGTACGGCACAGCGGACAGAGCGGTTCTAAATTCCGTTGCCCTGTCTCCTGCACAGAGTCGGACATCAGCGCTTCTGAAAAAGGCTTTCTATTCCCGGGAAGAATTGGAAGACCGCTTCCCCTGGTGTAAAGGCAAATCCTGGCTGTTGCCTGTTGCGTGGCTCATACGATGCTTCCGCGCGGTTACCCGCCGGGGCGACTTGATCTTAAAATGGAGCAAGGAAACCGGTAAAATTTCCGATGAGGAAATTACTATGCAAAAAATGCTGCTAAACCGTTTTGGTATTCGTTCTCAAGAGAAATAAATAATGCGCCTGCCTTTGAGAAAATCAAAGGCGGGCATTTTTGCTTATGGTGAGAAAATGCAAATCAGAATGTCGGAAAGAAGACGCTAAATGATGCGAGAAGCGTCCGCAGGAGAGCAAATAAGCTGTAAAATTTATACAAAAATACCATTTTTCTATGCAGTGCGGAAAAGTGTCATTCGTGCAAAGACAATTTAATTATGCAAAATGTTCAAAAAAAGATAAAAAACGAATGTTTTTATGTATAATATGTATAGCTGCGGAAAAATTTGTGTATATTTATTAAATTTAGTGGAAAATCTTTTAGAAATGGGGTTGACTCTTCTTTTCCTTGGTGTTATAATCTCTAAGTAATACTTTTTAGAAAGGAAAAGGAATACAACTATGAAAAAGAAAATCATCATTAGCGCTATCGCTGTTGTTCTCGTAGCAGCGATTGCTCTGGCGGTGTTCCTGCCCGGCGCCAACACTCCTGCTGCCGCTGACACCTACACCTACAGAACCTACACCTCCGTATCCCCCTCTAACTGGAACGAGCTGACCTATCAGGACAACAATGATACTCAGATTATGAGCTACATTGGCAGCTCCTTCTACTCCTACGACTTCAAGTTCGACGCTGACGGTAAGGTTATCCCCGGTGAGTTCGTTATGAAGTACGAGGCTGCTACTAAGCTGGAAGATACTACCGCTAAGTATGCAGAAAAGTGGAACCTGCCCGCAGACGGCAAGGGCTACTCCTACACCATCACTCTGCGTGAGGATCTGAAGTGGGACGATGGCACCCCCATCAAGGCTGAAGACTTCGTTTACACTATGCAGCAGCAGTTGGATCCCCTGTTCCAGAACTACCGCGCTGACTCCTTCTACAATGGTGCTACCATCATTGTTAACGCTCAGAACTACGTAAAGCAGGGTCAGACTCTGGAGAACCTGGACAACGGCGTTGCTGGCATTTACACTATGGCTGACCTGGTTAAGGGCGCAGACGGTGTTTACACCCAGCCCGACGGCTCCGCTATCTATTTCTGCCTGACCGGTCCTCTGGATTGGACCAGTGGCAACTCTGTTGCTGCTTACGCTGGCGCTGGCTACCTGGATGCAACTGCATTCAAGGCTCTGCAGGCTCTGGCTAACGAGGATGGCAATGTTGCTATTACCGACGAGTCCATTGAGCTGTGGAAGACCCTGATCAACACTCCCGCTTGGGGCAATGAGGATGAGTCCTACCTGCCCAACTACCTGATCATCCCCTCCTACACCTACCCTGAGACAAAGTTTGAGGATGTAGGTATCTTCGTTGGCGACAACGAGTACGAAATCGTTCTCGTTCTGGCTAAACCCCTGCCCCTGCTGAAGGAAGACGGCTCCCTGTCTTACCAGGCAGCTTACAACATGGCTTCTCTGCCCCTGGTTCACAAGGCTAAGTTCGAGGCTAACAAGGTGGCTCCCAGCGACAGCAACGGTCTGTGGACTTCCAAGTACAACTCCAGCGTAGAAACCACCGCTTCCTGGGGCCCCTACAAGCTGGTCTCCTTCCAGACCGGTAAGCAGTACACCCTGGAGCGCAACGAGAACTGGTATGGCTATGCTCTGGAAGAGAACAAGGGCCTGTATCAGACCGATAAGATCGTTTGCGACACCGTTAAGGAATGGCAGTCCGCTTGGTCTATGTTCCAGGCTGGCCAGGTTGACGGCATCGGCATCGATGTTTCCATCGCTGACGACTACAAGAACTCCGACCGCGCTTACTTCACTCCTTCCGACTACGTCAGTTCCATGCAGCTGCAGTCCAACAAGGAAGGTCTGAAGGCTCGTGAGTCCGACGGCATTAACAAGACCATCCTGTCCTACAAGGACTTCCGTAAGGCTCTGTCCCTGGCTATCGACAGAGACGCTTATGCTAAGGCATGTACCACCTCTTACCTGGCTGGCTTCGGTCTGTTCAACACCATGCACTACTATGACGTAGAAAACGGCGGCGTGTTCAGAAACACCGACGAGGCTAAGAAGGTTCTCTGCGAGATTTATGCAGTTGACTACACCAAGTACGAGTCCCTGGATGCAGCTGTTGATGCAATCACCGGCTTCAACCTGGCTGAGGCACGTACTCTGCTGACTCAGGCTTACAACGATGCTTTGGCTGCCGGCGACATCAAGGCTACTGATAAGGTCGTTCTGACCTTCGGTTCCTCTACCGTTTCCGAGACCTTTATGCGTCACGTAAACTTCATCAGCGCTGCTTGGGCAGTTCTGGCTGAAGGCACTCCTCTGGAAGGCAAGCTGGAAGTTGACACCGCTGAGAAGGGCGCTACCTGGTCTAACGACTTCCGTAACGGCGCTTATGACGTATGTCTGGGCGGTTGGACAGGCGCTGCTTGGGACCCCGGCTACTTCCTGCTGGCTTACCTGAGCCCCGACTATATGTACTCCAAGGCTTGGGATACCAGTTCTCAGACCATGACCTTCACCATGAAGGGTGTTGGCGAGAACGGCGCAGACATCACCGAGACCATGACTCTGATCGAGTGGTATGACTGCCTGAACGGCAACGGTGGCGCAAAGTATGACTGGAGCGCTACTGCTCTCGAGCAGTCTCAGAGACTGCAGCTGATCGCAGCTCTGGAGAAGGAAGTTCTGGCTATGTACTACACCGTGCCGATCGCTAACGAGTTCAGCGCTTCTCTGCTGTCCTACAAGATCGACTACATTACCTATGAGTACAACACCTTCATGGGTTACGGCGGAATGAAGTATATGAAGTATAACTTCACCGATGCTGAGTGGGCTGCTGAGGTTGCAAATCAGGGCGGCGTTCTCGACTACAAATAATTTATCGTCTTAAATCCTAACGGCATGAGGGGATAGTTGCAAAAACTATCCCCTCTGTGTCGGTTAATTATGCAGAGAAAGGAGTGTGTGCAAAGTGTATATGTTCAAGTATTGTTGTAAGCGTATTGGTCTGATGATTATGACGTTTACCATCATTATTGTCATGTGCTTTGTGCTCATTAAGCTTCTTCCGGTAGATACTACTACGGTTGGTATCGGTGAGGATGCAACAAAGCTTCTTCAGCAGCTCGAGGCCAGAGGCTATAATAAGCCCATTCTTGAGCAGCTTTTCCTTTATGTCCGGCGTATCGTCGTCAATGGTGACTTCGGTATTTGCGTGAACATTCCTGAATACCGTAATCGTCCTGTTTGGAATATCTTTATTGAAAAACTGCCTCCCACGATTTTAATTAATATCTATTCTTCTTTGTTTGCGGTTCCCATTGGTATCGCATTGGGTATTTTTGCTGCCCTGAAAAAGAACAAATGGCAGGATCATTTGATCAGCACCTCAGTTATGGTGGTAATTTCGGTACCATCCTTTGTTTATGCTTCGCTTATTTTGTATCTGCTGTGCTTTAGATACGGCAATCTTCCTATGCAAGTAAGTTCGCTGCCGGATATTGTAGCAGCCTATCCGGAGAAGAACCTTCAATATATTCCCGAAACATTTAACTGGGATCTGTATTTCAACTCCAAGATGTTTGTATCTATGATTCCGGCTGTGCTTGCTATGTCCTTCGGCTCTATCGCCGGCTACGCCCGTGGCGTCCGCGCAGAACTGACGGAGGTACTCACCAGTGAGTTTATGCTCCTGGCTCGCACCAAGGGTTTGACAAAGCCCCAGGCTACCGTTCGCCACGCAATGCGGAATGCAATGGTGCCTATTTTCCCTGCAATTATCGGTGAGTTTATTTCCGTTATGTCCGGATCTCTTATCATTGAGAATATCTTCTCCATCCCCGGTGTTGGTGGCTTGTATCTTGCTGCCATTAACGCTCCGGACTACGACTTCTTTATGCTGCTGTCCGGTTTCTACCTGGCAATTGGTTTGGCCGCCGGTTTGGTGATCGACCTGTCTTACGGTTTCATCGATCCGAGAATCAGAATGGGGGCGAAATAAATGAAGGCGCAGGATTATAAGATTTCCGCCGAAAAGTTTGTATTTCGCAAGACTGATGGCGCGCTCCACGATAAAAAATTAGAGACCAAGCCTGTTTCTTATCTGCAGGACGCATTGTATCGCTTCTCCCGCAATAAGGCTTCTATCTTCGCGGCTGTTATCATCTGTCTTCTGGTTTTGTTCGCCGTATTTGGACCTATGCTGACCCCTTATACGGTTACCTATGAGGACACTAGCTATGCGTATGCCTTGCCCAAAATCCCATTCTTCTATGACAATGGTATTGAGTTCTGGGACGGCGGTAAGGATATGGTCCAGAGCGAGGCTTTCTATAACGAATATCTCGCAATCCAAACCGAAACAGGCCGTCCTGTATTCATTGGCGATGTGGAAAAAGTAGAAGAAAAGTATATGGGTAAAACTAGAGTTCGCTACTCTTTCCGTCTGGATACCTATAACTCCGCAGGCGTAAAATTTGAAAAATTGACCGACGCAGAGTACAAGGCAGTCCAGGCTTACCAGGATAGAACAGGTATCCAGGTAATTATGCCCATTACCGATCCTGCCCAGCGGCCTGAGATGGTCCAGGATCAGAAAAACCCCAACGTTTGGTATAAGACAAAGGTTGGCGGCGGTAATAAGACCGAGATCGTCTTTGACGAAAACGGTGACTTTATCAACATCTACAAGTTAAACGACGGTACCGACGGCTACACCAGTAAAATCTACTGGGAAGGCAACGAGAAGCTGTATAATTACGGCATCTACAAGGAGGGCATCTGGGAAGTTCGGGTGGATTGTCAGGCTTATTACACCTACTACCACTCTGAAGTTCTGAAGGACAATGTTACTGAGCCGTTGCACATTTTTGGCGCAGACAAATACGGCAAGGATATCTTTGCCCGTCTTGCCAGTGGTGCAAGATTCTCCTTCATTCTGGCGGTCATTGTGTCCTCTGTTAACCTGTTTGTCGGTGCTATTTACGGCGCAATCGAGGGCTACTATGGCGGCAAGACCGATATTATTATGGAGCGGTTTGTAGAGCTGCTGTCCTCCATCCCCTTTATGATCGTCATCACTCTGCTGAAATACCACTTGGATGTTTCGCATATGGTTGTGCTGTTTATATCCTTCTTCTTAACGGGCTGGACAGGTATGGCAGCTCGGACAAGAATGCAGTTCTACCGGTTTAAGAACCAGGAGTATGTTCTTGTTGCCCGTACACTGGGTGCAAACGACAGACGGATTATGTTTAAGCACATTTTCCCCAATGCTATTGGTACGCTGATCACCGGTTCCGTCCTGGTGATTCCCGGTGTTATCTTCTCTGAAACCAGCTTGAGTTATCTGAACATTATTGACCTTAACTCCAGCAATATCACCAGTGTTGGTACACTTCTTGCTGCTGGTCAGAATGCGCTGCAGACCCATCCCCATATCATCCTGTTCCCCGCTGTCTTCATCAGTTTGCTGATGCTTTCCTTCAACCTTTTCGGTAACGGCTTGCGGGATGCATTCAACCCGTCCCTGAGAGGCACAGAAGACTAAATTACCGAAAAAGAATTTCTAAAAACAGATTTGCCGTGCCCGGAGGGTATCTCCGGGAAAGACACGGCGGAAAGGAATATGGCCATTATTATGGATAAGAAATTAGAAGTAAAGAATCTGCAGATCTCCTTCCGTACCCAGGGCGGTATTTTGAAGGCTGTCCGTAATATTTCCTTCGACCTTCACAAGGGCGAGACCTTAGCTATCGTCGGTGAGTCCGGCTCCGGCAAGTCCGTTACCAGTAAGGCGGTTATGGGTATTCTGGCCGGTAACTCTATCGTCGAGGGTGGCGAGATCATATATGATGGACAGGATCTGCTGAAGATTTCCGAAGAGGATTTCCACAAGATCCGCGGCGATAAGATCGCTATGATTTTCCAGGACCCTATGTCCAGCCTGAACCCGATTATGCGAATCGGTCAGCAGCTGACAGAGGCGATGATTCTTAAAGCTGAAACCGGCAAGAAGAATGCTAAAAATGCATTTAACGGAAAGCTCAAGCTCTTGGGCGAAAATATCAATGCTGCCGATGCCGCCAGCGGTGCGAACAATACAGCTGATGTAGAGGAAAAACTGAAAAAGTTTGACACTTTCTGTATTGCTGCTACTAAAATCGAGCGTGAGTACAACGAAGCTTATGGCAATATGATCCAGCTGGAAATGGACATTCAGAACGCCGTTCTGATGCTCCAGAAGCAGAAGGAATTTAACCTTGCCGCAGAGCTGAAAAACCTGAGCAAGCTCTACACACAATCCTACAATCCCTTTGTTCTGGAAAAGAATGCAGATAATGAGTCCTATGGCGCAAAACTTTCTGCCCTTGTTTCCAATGGTAAGAACGTAACAGCTGAGGAAGCATTGCCGGTTTTGGAGGAGGGCGCTGAGATTGTAAAGGCTACCCTTGCTAAGGAAAAACCCAACTTCTTCACACTGGGCTACTATTTGACTGCAAAGCCTGAAGCAGACTTCGGCAATATGACTGTTGCCCAGATGAATGATACTACCCGTAAGTTCCTGGATGAGGACTTTATGCTTGCTTTCATCGCTACCGGTATGAAGGGCGTTGCATTTGCGCATAACAAGTCCATCGAGGCAAAACGGATTGTTCTGCCGGAATTGGAGGAGGCATTGGCTTACTTTAAGGCCGGTAACCTGGAGGAGGCCAAGGCAAAGGCGTACCACAAGGCGCTGTCTGCTAAGGTATCTGCTGCTATTGATCGGTTGAGTGTCCGGAAGGAGAGCGTGGAATATGTATTTGCCTCTGCTCTGGAAACTGCCATCCGTGAGTACTTCGATGGTGTTCGCAAGAACCCCATTGAGGAAAAGAAGTATCTGAAGAACAAGGCCAAGTACGATGCCATTGTTAAGAAAGGACAGACCCCTGACTGGGTGCTGACACCTCAAGTGGTTGTGGACCTGGAACTGAAGCAGGCAAATATCTGCCATATCTTTGAGAACTTGATTGCGCACTATAATGTTGCTATCGCCAACAGCAATGTCTTTGATGCAGAAGCAAATATGGTGGCAATTATCGACTTCCTGAAAGAAGAAGCTTCCAAGTTTGTTGTGAAGATGAACAAGCGGATTGCTAAGGCTAAGGCTATTAAGCTGATGGAAGAAGTTGGTATTCCTGAGCCTACCACCCGTTTCAACCAGTACCCCTTCGAGTTCTCCGGCGGTATGCGTCAGCGTATCGTTATTGCGATCGCTCTGTCTGCTAACCCGGACATCCTTATCTGCGACGAACCGACCACCGCTTTGGACGTTACTATCCAGGCACAGATTCTGGAGCTGATCAATGATATCAAGCGGAAGAGAAATCTGTCGGTTATCTTCATTACACACAATATGGGCGTTGTTGCCAATATGGCTGACCGGATCGCGGTTATGTACGCAGGTAAGATTGTGGAGCTGGGCACTGCGGAGGAAGTTTTCTACGAGCCTGCCCATCCCTACACTTGGGCGCTGCTGAGCAGTATGCCTGACCTGCATACTACCGAGCGTTTGGAGTCCATTCCCGGCACACCTCCCAATATGATCTACCCGCCCAAGGGCGATGCCTTTGCTGCGAGAAACAAATATGCTCTCGAGATCGATTTTGAGCTTGAGCCGCCTCTGTTTGAGATCACACCTACCCACAGTGCTGCTACTTGGCTGCTTCATCCCAATGCGCCCAAGGTAGAAATGCCGGCGCTGATCCGTACCCGTATTGAACGTATGAAGAAGGAGAGACAATAACATGGAAAAAGAAGTCTTATTAAGTGTTAAAAATCTCCAGCAATACTTCAAAATGGGCAAGCGTGAACTGAAAGCGGTTGATGGTGTTAGCTTTGATATCTACAAGGGTGAGGTTTTCGGCCTTGTAGGTGAGTCCGGCTGCGGCAAGACCACCACCGGTCGTTCTATCATCCGTCTTTACGACATTACCGGCGGATCTGTGTACTACAAGGGTGAGCGCATTTGCGCCGGTACCCGTAGCTACAAGGATGCCATCAAACAGGCACGCAAGGATTTTGATGAAAAGAAGATCACGAAGGAAGAACTGGATAAAATCGTTTCTGAAAATCAGGCTGAGATGAAGGCTGCTGTTGCAGACCACAAAAAGTGGTCTCGTACCAAGGGCAAGAACAAGCTCACCAATGAAATTCAGATGATCTTCCAGGATCCCATTGCTTCTCTTGTCCCCCGTATGACCGTCCGCGATATTATTGCCGAAGGTCTGGTTATCCGTGGCGAAAAGGACAAGGAGAAGATCGACCAGCAGGTCTATAAGATTCTGGAGACTGTTGGCCTCGTGCAGGAGCACGCAACTCGTTATCCCCACGAGTTCTCCGGTGGTCAGCGGCAGCGTATCGGTATCGCTCGCGCGGTCGTTATGAACCCTGAGCTGATCATCGCTGACGAGCCGATCTCTGCTCTGGACGTTTCCATCCAGGCACAGGTCATTAACCTGCTCCATGAGCTGAGTGAAAAGATGGGTCTTACCATTATGTTTATCGCTCACGACTTGGCAGTTGTTAAGTACTTCTCTGATCGAATTGGCGTTATGTATTTTGGTAAATTGGTTGAGCTGGGTACATCCGATGAGGTGTTTGCTCATCCCTTCCATCCCTACACACGTTCTCTTCTGTCTGCAATTCCTCTGCCTGACCCCATTACAGAAAAGAGCAGAAGCCGTGTAACCTACAATCCTATGTTTGATCACGATTATTCCAAGGAAGGTCCCTCTATGCAGGAGGTTTATCCCGGACACTTCGTGTACTGTAACACAGAGGAACTGGAGAAGTACCGTAAGGAATACAAAGAGGCAAAGAAATGAGCGGTCTCAAAAAGTATGTAATCACTATCTTGTGCGGATTAGCAGGCGTTGCCTATGTCCTTTGGCTGAAAGACTTCTTTGGTCAAACGGAGCTAAAGTTGATCGTTCACATTTTGTGTGATGGATTCTTTGTTGTAGGCGTGGTAATGGTTTGCATAGGACTGCTGATTTTCTCCAGCAATGAAGGTACTTTTGCAGGCCTGACTTACAGTGTTAAGTCGTTTATAGACTTGTTCCGCAAGACCGGAATGAAGAAGTATGATTCTTATTATGATTACAAAGCTGCCCGTACGGAAAAAAAGATTCCTTTTGGCTTTTTGTTGATCTGTGGTCTGTTCTTCATCGCTGTGTCT